>NZ_NUMC01000029.1:0-85917 GCF_002577655.1 Bacillus sp. AFS040349
AGACTTTTGGGTCAGCCCCTAAAATTTTAATATTATATAGCCTCTTTCACGTCAGTTACATTCTTTAGTAACTTTTGAATTCCTTTTAGTTCTAAATCCTTAATAATAGAAAATGCCTTTTCTTCGTCAATTTGAAAAATAGCATCTTCAAGTAAACATTCAAGAGGTGCTTGACAATTAATTTCGGCCAATTTTCTTGATAAAAGTAACATATCCAAATCATTTTCTATTTTTGTTTTTTGACCTTTGGTTAACTCTGAAACATTTTGCAACAGCACATCAATTGATCGATATTGAGTAATTAATTTAAATGCTGTTTTCTCTCCTATTCCTTTTACACCAGGATAATTATCACTCGGATCGCCCATTAACGCCTTAACATCAATTAACATTCGAGGTTCGATTTGAAACTCTTCTATATATGAATTCTTTGTATAATGTTTGTAATTACCGATTCCTTTTTGAAGGATCAATACGTCTACAGAATCATTTAAAAGCTGGAGGATATCTTTGTCACCGGTTATAATCGATACTTTCATATCATTTTCATATGTTTTTGCAAGTGTTCCAATGCAATCATCAGCTTCATAACCTTCTATTCCCACGTTCGGAATATTTAATGCCGCTACAACTTCTTTTGCAAGGTCAAATTGTGGTTGAAGCTCTATTGGTGCCTCAGGTCTATTTGCTTTATAATCTGAAAAAATGTCATTTCTATAAGTTTTACTTCCCATATCCCAGCAACAGATAACATGTGTTGGTTTTGTATATTCTATAACAGAAATCAAGTGCTTTAATAATCCTGAGATTGCATTTGTAGGTGTTCCTTTACTATTAATCATAAATTGCCCGTAAACAGATGTCGCAAAAAAAGAACGGAATAAAAGCGCCATCCCATCGACAATTAATAAGTGTTGTTTGTTGTTTTCCATTGAAATCTCCTTTCAAGCATATAAAAATAAATCGCTAGTTTCATCAGATTCATAGGTAAGTATAACATATATCTTTAAAGTAGGAGTTGGTACTTAGAGTTAATTTTGAGTGAGGTTAAGTAGGGGAAGTGGAAGTTAACACCACAAAGAAGCCAGTTGAAACTAAAAGTTCCACACTGGCTTCTTAGGTTAATCTTCTTTATTATCTCTACTAAGTTTTAATGCTTCGTGTTGAGCGTATGATTCAAACTCAGTATTAAAATCATTTTTCTTCTTTTTATTATTGTTGCGTTGTGCGTTTGCATTTCCTAATTTTGTGCGTCCCATTTCATTCACACCTTTCAATTTAATCAATCGAGATTAGTTTTCCACTTGAAAGGCATTTCAATCGGGTTTGCTCAAAATGGTAGTTGGAAATGCTAGGAAGCACCTTTATTTACCATATTTCTTTACAACAAATTCTTCAACCATTTTCTTAGTCACAAGCTTACGTGTTGGAACGATTCCCTTTGAAGCAAGCTCATTCATTTCTTTTGTTACAGTATTAATTTGCTCAACCTCAAAAGGCTTCGCATTCACACATAAGAAGATCGCTTCCTCAATTAGTGCTTCCCTTTTTTCTTCAAGCTTTAAAAATGCTTGAATATGGTGATGTTGGTTTTTACTATGCTGTGAAATGGCTTCATGTACATTACTCAATATTCTCACCTCGTTTTTCCATTAACCTCTTAACATGTTCCTTGGGAGTCCAGCAATTAAACGAATAAGTTGGCTTTGTCTCATATTTTAATCGAGTGCAGGTATAAAGCATAGTGTTGTTTTTTCGTACTGCCTCAAAATGAATGCATGTAGCACAAACTTGATACGTTTTATAATCCATGCTCCTTCCCCCTACATGTTTTTGTTTATATCAATAGATTGTATCATAAAATTCCCAAGATGAAGCATACTTAAGCTAAAAGTCCAATAACTTGACTAAGATTGGATTGCTCTTGTTTTAAGTAGCCTGTGTCTTCGAATTGAATGTCAAGAAGTGCCTCAAAGCTTTCTTCAGTTTGAACCGTAATTTGCTGAATTAAGCTTGATTGCATCTTCATCACTGTATGTTGATAATAGTCAGAAAACTTCTGATTATAGTTATCTAATACCATTGTAATAGGCTCATTAAATCTTTCTGTTAGGTCTTCCCCCATGAATTTCTTTTCATTTTTCTCAAAGAAAGATTTTGTATTCTTAAATAATTTTAACGAAGGTTTTAACTGAGCTATCATATCCTGAGAAAACTCAACCGAGATATCAGGTGTTAACATTTCTTCGAATTCAACACTAGACAATGTGATGGATTGCGATTGTTTCTTTATGAGTTGAGAAATTCTTATATATTCATCTTCAAAAGTCTTCTTGATTACATTTTCAATTCGTAAAGAAGTTGCTTGTAATTCTTGAACTAACTCAAACTCAACTGTACGAACTAAATCGTTTAAGCAAGTCTGTAAAGCCTGCTGTGTATCACTTGTTTGGTGAAAAACACTTGGATGAAAGCTTTCTTTAAAAAATTCATTAAAACGGAAGAACAATCTTTGCTTTAAATAAAAGACAAGTTCCTCAATTTCCTGTGTGACAGTTTTCTTTAGATGCTGATTTGTTACGTGTGTTAATTCTTCTTTTACTTTTTGTTTTTCATTTAGCAGATTGTTGCGTATTTGTTCTTTTTCAATTCCACTCTTTTCAGCAGCATCGATTAACGATTCGATTCGTTCCTTAGAGCGTTTTAAATCTTCCCTAATTGAAATGATTGTAGTGTTTGTAAGCTCTTCTTTAATAAAAGTATCAAATTGCTGTTTAAAAGTGGAATAGTCTTTTTCATTACTAAGGTTCTCAGAAAGAATATTTAAACTTGAAACTCCATAAAGACGAACATTTCGTATTTCATGCTTTAAGAATTGATCTTGAATATACGCTTTAACTAATTCAACTTCTTCTTCATCTTTCGCTAAATCAACTGCATTTATAATGAAGAACATTTTGTCTAATGTAAAAGAATCCTTTACCCTGCCTAGTTGCCTTAAAAATTCACGATCTCCTTTTGAAAAAGGATGGTTATAATATGTCACATAAAGAATGGCGTCTGCCTTTTTAATATACTGAAAGGCAACATCTGTATGACGTTTATGCAGAGAATCAGCACCAGGAGTATCAACTAATGTAATACCTGCTCTTGTGATTGGACAATCAAAGTAAACAATTACCTCCTCAACCAAACACGCTTTATTTTCATTCGCAACAAAATCTTTAAAGGTTTCTTTTGAAGAAGTAATTAGCAAACCTGATGTTGTTAAATTTTGATAATCAGGAAGAGCCGTTTTATATTTAGTTAACTGATCTTTTTCATGTTGATCTTTTCCTTGAAGATTTAGCACACTGTTTACAAATACATCAAATGTAGAAGTGTTCTTCTCACTTAAGGAAGGAATACTTTCTATTACTTCCTTTTGTAATGCTTCTTTAGACTTTAGTTTTACTTCCACTAAACCATGTTGCTTTTCATTTGTAACTGGTGCAATTTTATTTATTGTTGCAGTAGTTGGATTAGGAGAGGAAGGTAAAAGCCTCTCGCCAATTAATGCATTTGCAAAAGAAGATTTACCTGCACTAAAAGCCCCAAACAACGCAACTGTGAATGATCTGTTTTTATAGCTCTTAATTTTTCCTTCTAAGGAGTCAGTAAATTGCTTGAAGCCTCGAATATTTTCGAGTGCTTTTAACATATTCTCTGCCTGTTGAATAAATTCATCTCGATTCCCTAAAGACTGCTCTGCCTTTTGGACTTCTAAAACTGTCTCACTATCCTGAACTATACCATCAACAACTTCCTCAAGCTCAAGAGTTCTTACACTTTTCTTATAAAATTGGTTTTCTTCCAACCATTTTTGATCATCTAATGATTCAACAAGTTTTCCATGTCTAATCTTCAAGATATTTTCTTCATAGTTTGCCAGATTCTCAAATCTACATACTAAATCTTCAACTTTAGCCATCTCTGCTTTACAGTTAGTTAAATCCTTATAGACTGTGTCTAACTCACTTTGTCGACTATCTCTTACATAATCAATAATTTTCTGAAACAAGCTCATGACTTGTTGTTTACTATGTTTTTTTATTAATTCACTAACATCAGATGAATAAGTTAATACGTATTGGTTATTGTAAGAAGCCCCTGCTTTCATTGCATCCGTTATTATTTGCTCTGTTACTTTAACTGCAAATGATTGTACTTGTTGAATGACCTCTGGATCATGGATTTCATAAGTTTTTAGATAGTCTTTTAGTAATGACTGAAAATGCCAAGATATTTGAGTTTCGATGTTTTGTTTTAAACTTTCATACAACTCATTCTTTCTTCGTTCACGTTCTTGATCTGTTTTGGATTTTGAGAATAAAAACCCTACCTTAAATGCAGGGTCAACCGACTCTATATAGGCCGCTGCTTTCTCTCTTGTTTCATAAGGAATTAAATTTGCACTTTTTAATATAGCTGACACTTTATCATTTGTTTCAACAGATAATTTTTCAATTATTTTTTCTTCTTCATTTACTTTTTTCTCGATCGTTTGTTTTTGCTCTTGAAGTGTGTTTAAACTATCACGAATTTCCTTTTCATCTACATCAGTTAAATTTAACTGATCTTCATACTTCTCTAAATGTTCTTTTATGACTTGTGTAACAGAATCATGAACATTTTGATCAATATAGCGCTTTTTATCCTCAACAATAACCTTAATAAGATCTTTTACTTGTTCCAATTGATTTGCTGGATGTTGGTCATCTTTTAACGTTGTAAAAAAGACATCTTGCGGATGTAATCCAACTTCAGCAAATGACTCTTCAATATGCTTTTTAAAGTGTTTAAATTCTATTTCCTTTTCAACATGCTTATCAATTTGGTTTACAATAAGGAAAATCATCTTATTTCGGTCTTTCATTTCTTTTATGAATGAAAGGTTTTCCTCAGATTGAACATGGTTATAGTCTGTTACATAAAAAATAGTGTCGGCAATATGAAGCATGGATTCGGTCGATAATTTATGGGCAGCATCTGTAGAATCGATTCCAGGCGAATCCATAATTACAATATCTTCTTCAATGTTTTGGTAAAGTCTTTTAATGGAAATTCTTTCTATTTCGTCACCCTGCTTACAATATTCTTTCACTTGCTCAATAGAATAGTCTCCCGCTAATTCGATACTTTCTTTTGCGGATGAATAAAGCGTTACTTGCTCTTGGCCTTTTTCTAATAGAACTAAATTAGCACTAGTTGGAATAGGGCTTGTTGGGAGTATTTGTTCATCTAAAAGCTTATTAATCATAGATGACTTTCCCGCGGAAAAATGGCCAGCAAAGGCAACATATAGCTTTTGATGATAAAGCTTGTTGGCAAGCTCAACTAACTTATGAGCATTTTCAGTATCATGCTTTTTTATTTCATTATGAAGATTTATAACGATTTGCATTAAGTCTTTTGATTTCACAGCCGTTGTCATGATAATCCCCTTTGTCTCTATGCATTTAATACTTTTTATTTTACAGAATTTTATTATATTTTTCTATGCAAACTCATTTGTGTTTCTTACAAATTAATATTTTGGCTTTTCGAAATACATTAGCAAAAAAATAAAGCCCACAATTCTGTGGACTTTAAGCTTTTTGGGCATCTATATTCTTTAATATGTAACCAATCAATACACTATAAGTAACAACGGTACAACCGACAAATAACATAGTCATATTCTCAGCAGACCTCCAAATTTTGAGAATGATTTTCATTATAAATTTATTCTATCATCAATGATAATCATTTTCAATATCTCCTCTAAAGTTTTTTGAAAAATCTGCTGATTATCTTTTTCTAGGTAAAAACCTTGATTTTACTGTGAATACTTCTTGATAATTCGTATATGTTTGAAGCGCTTTTTCTTCAGCGGGGATTCTAATTGTCATCATGAATATATTGAGCATGGTAAACACTAATGATGTGATATATGCATCAAACAACAGAGGGATTATCAGAATTTCTACTGCTACTACAACATAATTCGGATGTTTGATAAATTGATATGGACCTTTTGAAACAACTATATCATTTGGAACGATAATGATTTTTGTATTCCAATAATTCCCGAGAGAAATAACCGACCAATACCTCATCAATTGTGTTAAAAGTAACATTGGAACTAACACAAACCATAGCTCAGTTAATTCTTTTCGAAAAAAAATTACCTCTGATAAAAGCGAGATAAGAAACAGCACATGAAGAGATACGATAAATGGGTAATGCTCATTCCCATGCTCTACTCCCCCCCTATTCATCATCCACTTTTCATTCTTTTTCGCAATAAATAGCTCGGTTAGTCGTTGAAAAATCAATAATGAAAATAAAAGATAAAACAACAATTATTTTCCCTCCCAATTAACGAGTAACATTTCAGAACTGAACCCTGGACCAAGTGCACCAATTAAGCCATAGTCACCTGGTTTACCAATTTCACGTTTTAAATATTGTTCTAAAACATACATAACCGTTACCGATGACATATTTCCGTGCTTGACTAAGACTTCTTTTGAAATATGCAAATGATGCTCATTGAACCCTAGACCATCCATATACGCATCAAGCACCTTTTTACCACCAGGATGAGCGATAAAATGATTAATATCTTCTACTTCAAGGTCGTATTCTTGTAAAAAATCTAATACTTGCGGTTTCAACCATTTTTTAATAATAGATGGAATGTCACGAGAAAAAACAACATACAAACCATTATTTTTAATATCCCATCCCATTACATCTTCAGAATCTCTCATAAATGTCGATCTTGTCCCCAATAATTTGGGCAGTGAAGATAAATTTGATCGTCTCTTCCAGTTCACATGACTTCCTGTGATACATGTACAGGCAACTCCATCAGCAAACAATGACGTTCCAATTAAATTACTTTTCGTCTTATCGTCATGCTGAAAAGTAAGACTACAAAGCTCAACAGATATAACAAGTACCATTGCTTCTGGAAACGCCAGACAATATTCATATGCTCTGGACAATCCTGCGGCACCCCCAGCACATCCTAACCCCCAAATAGGAATGCGTTTAGTTGTTTCTTTAAAGGGTAAGCAATTCATAATTTTAGCATCAATACTGGGTGTCGAGATTCCTGTTGTACTAATGAAGAAAATCGCGTCTATTTCGTTATAGTCAATGTCCTGCTGTAATAATGTACGATTAGTTAAGCAATTTTTCACTGCTTCAACTCCATATGTTACAGCTCTATCTATATACAGTTCATTCTTTTCTTCAAATGAATGTGTTTGCTTATACCATTTGAGTGGTTCTACAAATTGTCTTTTTTCTATTTCACCGTTTTTAAACACGGGTAGAAGCCGTTCTATATCTTTAAAAGAATCATGAAATATCTCTTTTGCAAACTCCACAGTAGTATCCTGACTCATTTCATATTGTGGAATTGCCTTTCCTACTGATAACGCATAGACCATATTGGTTTTCACCTCATTTTCATTAAGGTTACTATGACCAACTTTGACTAAAATTATCCATTAATATAGGTTTATATGTAAATTATTTGGAAGTTTGTTACATAATTGCCAACACATTCTACATAATAAAAAAAGCCTTTCCCAATTAAAGGGGAAAAGCTAACGTTTTAAAGGAGTTGTTGTTGTTGTGCATCTTTATTATATCTCATTTTTAGCTGTCACTCATTGAGAATTGTTGGTAATTACTTAAAGAAATAAGCCATAAAAACCTCGTCATCATATTTTCCGTTAATTTTGACTTGATCCTTTTGTATACCTTCTTGTACAAATCCAAATCTCTCGTAAAGTTTATGAGCTAATCCATTTGATGCAAAAACGGTCAAACATAGTTTATGTAATTTATGGGTCTTACACCATTTAATCGTATAATTTAAAAGTTCTGTTCCAATTCCTTTTCCTTGAGCTGCCTCAACTAACCATGTACGAAAAAGTCCAGTGTGGCTTTTCATTTCCAATTCTCCCCTAATAACTCGTGCAATACCTACTATTTGATGATTTATCTCTACCGCAACATACATATTATCTTGGAGAGCCATATGCTCTATAAATTTGATTTCATCCTGTATAGATCTAGCCGCTTCCTTTTGGATATAGGAACCAGACTTAATAATCTGTTCCACTGCATTAACAATTGATTCTGCATCTCTCTCTTCTACAGGTCGAAGGATAACTGACTCGCCTGTTTTGGAGGTAAACTCTATTTTTAATGCTTTCTTATCCACAGTAATGCCACCTTTGCTTTCTCCTACTTTAGAAAGGCTGACAACATTTGTCAGCCTCTTTTCTTTCAACTCGAGAAGTAATTAAGTACATTTAAGCTACCCTTATCGCCTTTCCAAATGGTACTTTTGGGACAAATTCATCGGGAACCAACCAAAAAACTTCATTGTTTACCTGAAGTTCATCATAGAAATATCCAGTTACATCCGTTATATAAAAGAGGGTGTCTATTTCTTCTTTTTCAGCCCACTCAAGCACTTCTGTATACGAGGACTTTCCATGAGTATAATAAGTTATTTTATCTTCCTTAATTGGAGTAATGCTTCTTATCTTAAAGTCAGCTTGCACTAGTAATGCATTAGGGGTTACTTCTCCAAATAACTTAACAATATTTTGTATTAACAGTGTGTTCGTTTGATTTGTAGAAGTATCAATCGCTAGAGCTATTTTCTTTCCGTCTCGTTCCTTTAATTTAGAAAGTAATTGCTTTTGCCATTTCATTTCATATCTCCCCCTCACATTTTTTGTGAAGCCAAATCTATTTTTGCTCAAAAATCAGTTTACTATCCATTCTTAACAACTCATTTACTGATATTGGTCATTATTACCATTCCAGTCTGCATATTGTCCAGTACCATTGCAACCTGGACAATCAAACACAGCATCATATGTTGGTGTATAAACACTTGTTAAGGATGATGTAAAACCTCTTCCCCTACAATCAGGGCACCTTCCTAAAGATTCCATATCAGCGCGAACCTTCTCGATTCTCGCTTGCTTCCATTCTGATAATCCACGAAGAAAATTCAATGGGCTCACCTCTTTTTCCTTAATATTCCTTACTATTCATCAAGAGGTGACATTTTAAACCTTTTTTCCCATAAATTTTTAAAGAATCTGTTCAGAATCAATTTTAGTCTCTAACATTGGTGTAATTGGTAGCATACTTTTGCTAAATACAACATAAAGTTGATCCGAAAGTGTAAAATATACGAAAAATGATCTATAAAAATATCTACATACATAACCGATTTCTTATTAACATTTGTCGATTTTTTTTGTAAAATAAAAGAGTTTATTAATTCAATCTGTAGGAATAGAAGAGGGGATTATCGTGGCTGAATTAGCATTTAAAGAATATATGTTTAAAAAAGGAAGTAAAACAACGATCTATATGTACCAAAACAGTATCGAAATGATACATGGTGGGTTTTTAGGGAAATTTAACAAAATAAAATTAGTACAATATAAAAATATTGTAAATGTGTCAATGAAAGAACCGGGATTTGCTTCAAATGGTTACATTATCCTTGATTGTGGTAAAAATGATCATAAAAGTGAAAGACTTGAAAACACAATTGAGTTTTCCAAGCAAGAAAAAGAAATGGCAATTGAATTAAAGCAATTAATTGAAGAAAAGGTTGTTGAAGTAAAAAATCAAAGAGTTGATTCTGCTGTTGATAATTTTGAAAAATTAAAGAAAATTAAAGAATTGTATGATTTAGACATTCTTTCAGAAGATGAATATCTTGACCAGAAGGAACGTCTTTTAGAAAAAAATTAATTTATATGTAAAAGAGTGCCTGACCTCTCCTACAATACAATTGTTGGAGGGGTTGACACATTCTTTTATACTTAAGTTATCTATTATTTTCCCATACTGCGTACTCTCCTGTACCTTTACACGTATAACACTCTATATTACTCCCAATATAATGCATCGGAACAATAACAACTCCATATCCACGGCAATCAGGACATTTACCAAGATCCTTCATTTTTTCAATATGATTTTGTCTTCTTTTCTCCATCCACCTAAACATCATGAACTTTTTCACCAAATGTATTCACCATCCTTGATGTTTCCGTTTTTATAGAGTATTCAAGTTCTACGGACAAGGTGAATAAAAAAAGGTGTTTCCCTATTCAAGAATTTAATAATTACACTTATAAGAAAAGCTTTATGCATTCCTTTATGGCTTCTTCTTCATCCTCTCCAGCTGCTACAATTCTAATATTTGTTCCTGTTTGAATGGTTGCTAATAATCCTAATAAACTTTTAGCATCCGTTTTAAAGTTTGGACCTACAATAAAGATATCTGATTCAAATTTATTTGCATGATTTGCCACTTCAATAAATGTGTTAATTGTGAAAAGACGTGTTATTGTTAGATCTTTAACTCGCATGATTGTCTCCTTTTTTTAGTTTATTAAATATTATTTTTCAGTTTAAATATCCATGACAGGATTTTGCATAAAAAGGCCTCCCTCTATAGTTAATGGGAGACCTGAATGAACTATTAATAATAGATTATTTTGCTACATAAGATGCTAACGCTTTTTGTACATCATATATGCTTTTATCTTTTTTAAATTGCTTCGAGACTGGATTTGCTGTACCAGAAATCCAAATTTTTAATTCTGCGTCTAAATCAAAGCTGCCAGCGGTTTCTACGCTAAAATGGGTGATACTTTTGTATGGAATAGAATGGTATTCCACTTTTTTCCCTGTTACTCCTTGCTTGTCAATAAGTATTAATCGCGTATTTGTAAAAACAATTAAATCACGAATTAATTTATAAGCTTTTTCAATATTTTCGTTGTCAGTAACAATTACTTCTAATTCTTTTTCAACTGAACTGATATCAACTTCTGAGACATTACCCATTAAACCATCTAATAAACCCATAATATCCCTCCAATATTTTGTAACTGAATGTAATATTCTTTACAGCCTAAATAGTTTCCTGCAATTTAAAGGAATTTTTTCCAAGAGAAAAACACTCCAATCTAAAGAGTGTTAATCCATTAAGCCTTCATCAATGTATACTTCCATTCCCTCTTCTTCTAAGCATTCACCAAAATATTTTACAGCTTTTTTGAATTTATAGTTGAGGATATTTAAATCTTGATCTTCTGTATCATACACAGCAATTACAGCATCACCTGCGTATAAGTTTATATAATCTTCTCTACCAGTTATGTGTGCCTCTACACTGAATTCCTGGCCTTTTATAACCTGTTTATTTGTTTTTAATGCCTTGGATAACAAATGTTGTATTTCTTCCATTGTGTAACCTCCTGAAATTAACCCTTACTAGGTTGTAACATATATATTATTTAAGCACAATTCATTAATAATCTAACCTAATTAAGATTTTATTTTTTCCTTATTTGCTTTTCCAAAAATTATCTGTTATTATAAAGAAGAATTATTTTTGTTCGGTCTGTAAGGAAAGAATAAGTGTTTAAACTTTTCGCCTTTGATATCTAATTGAGCAAGGATAGTAATAAATTGTGGTATTTCCACACAGGAGGCAACAATTATGCAACAAGGTACAGTAAAATGGTTTAACGCAGAAAAAGGTTTCGGTTTCATCGAAGTTGAAGGTGGAGACGATGTATTCGTACATTTCTCAGCTATCCAAGGCGAAGGATTTAAATCTTTAGACGAAGGTCAAAAAGTGACTTTTGAAGTTGAACAAGGTCAACGTGGACCACAAGCAACTAACGTAAACAAAGCATAATTTCAAATAAAAAAGGATCCTTTATTAGGGTCCTTTTTTTATTTGATCTGTTTTACTTTATATAAAAAATCCCCATTCAAAAATGAATGGGGAGCTAAAATTGCTAAAAGGTATTTCAATGGTTAACTTAAGCATAGCATACTATTTGTATAATACCTAATTAAATTAATAAAATAATACAAATTTTCTTATGTTCCTAGCATTACTCTCTACCTTACTTTCTAAATTACTAAATCTTGATTACATAAATACATACTTGAAAAATAAATTATCAAAAGTATCAATTTATTTAGTATTGTGCTATGCTTGACTAAGAAGCGAGGTGTCAAATTTGGCAGCATATAAAGCAAAGAAAAGTAACCTTAAAGAACTTTTAACCAAAAATAACACTAAGCTCGATGTTCTGGCGGATAAAACAAATATTCCAATAGAACAACTACATGACTATCTAGATAAAAAAGTCATGAACCTTAATAATGCAATGACAATTTCTAAAGAACTAAACTGTACAGTTGAAGATCTTTACGTTTGGAAAGTTTCCGGAGAGTGATTAATAATCGCTCTCTTTTTATTTGTATTTGTTTAAGATGTTAGTTAAGTAAAAATATTGCCTGCATTTTCATATCTATGTTACAAAAGTGCAGGCAACGTTTTATAGTTCTTTTCAGAATATATTTATAGCATGGTTGTTTACTATTATTTTAAGAAGCTTGACTTTGTAACACAGCCTCTTGTTCTTGCTTTTGTTTTTGACTTGAAGGAATAATATTAAAAATGATATTCAATAATATAGCTGTAACACTACCTGCTACAATGCCACTATTCGTTAAAATTTTCACAGACTCTGGCAGTCCTGCAAATATTTCTGGAACAACTGTAACACCAAGCCCTAATCCAACCGAACAAGCCACAATCAGTAAATTTTCTTGCGATGCAAATGAGACTTGCCCTAACATTTTAATTCCATAAGCAACAACCATCCCAAACATCGCGACCATTGCACCACCTAGTACAGACGAAGGAATGATTGTAGCTAATGCAGCAATTTTGGGAACAAGTCCTAATCCGACTAGCATAGCAGCTGTAATATAAATCACGCGATTGGTTTTGATTCCTGACATTTGAACAAGCCCAACATTTTGGGAAAATGCTGTATAAGGAAAAGCGTTAAAGATCGCTCCTAGCATATAAGCGATACCTTCTGCCCGATAACCACGTGCTAAATCTTTCTCATCAATCTTTTTCTTACAGATATCTGATAATGCAAAATACACTCCTGTTGACTCAACCATGCTAACGATGGCAACGATTGTCATTGTTAAGATTGGAGCTAGTTCAAATGTTGGTGTTCCAAAATAAAAAGGTTTTCCTATATTAAACCAAGATGCTTCTGAGACAGGCTGAAGATCGACCATTCCCATTAATCCCGCTGCAACAGTACCTGCAATTATTCCTATTAAGATTGAAATTGCTCTAATAAAACCTGTAAAAAAACGATTCAAGAGAATGATTAAGATCAAAACACCAAAAGCTAAAAGAAGATTTTCAGTAGACCCAAAGTCAACACTACCCTCTCCTCCAGCCATATTATTCATCGCAACTGGTATTAACGTAATGCCAATTATTGTTACAACTGATCCAGTTACAACAGGTGGAAAAAATCTTACTAGTTTACCAAATATAGAAGATATTAAAATAACGATAAGTCCTGACATGAGTATCGCACCATATATAGATGAAACACCGTACTCTGTTCCGATTGCTATCATTGGCCCTACAGCTGTAAAGGTACAACCAAGTACAACAGGTAATCCGATTCCAAAAAAGCGATTCTTCCACACTTGTAAAAATGTTGCGATACCACACATAAAAATATCAATGGCAACTAAATAGGTTAACTGTGCTCCCGTTAAACCTATTGCACTTCCAACAATTAATGGTACAACAACTGCTCCTGCATACATCGCTAGAACATGTTGAATTCCTAAAGATAGATCCTTTAATGAATGCTTCAAGATGTAACCTCCTCAAGTTCTACAACAAAACTTACTTTTCCTTCTGTTAATGATGCTATTCTTGCTAATGATTCTACTCGGTAACCTAATTCTTTTAATTCATCTGCTCCTTTTTGGAATGACTTTTCAATTACAATTCCAATTCCCTTTACAGATGCACCTGATTGTTTCACGATGTTAATTAATCCTTTTGCAGCTTCACCATTCGCTAGAAAATCATCAATAATTAACACATTATCGTTTTCATTTAAAAATTGATGTGATACAGAGATTGTATTTTCTTCTTGTTTTGTAAAAGAATAAACAGTTGAAACCAATAGATTATCTGTTAACGTAAGTGACTTCTTTTTTCTAGCAAATATCACTTTCACACCAAGTTCCAACGCTGCCATAACAGCTGGAGGAATTCCCGATGATTCTATAGTAACAATCTTTGTAATTCCTTCGTTTTTAAAGCGCCTGGCTAACTCTAAACCTATTTCTTTCATAAGCTCTGGATCAATTTGATGATTAAGAAATGAATCAACTTTTAATACACCGTCAGAAAGAACAATACCTTCATTTTCGATTTTTCTTCTAAGCAGCTCCAATTATTTTCCTCCTAACGTCTTTCCATCCATAGACTCTTTTTCAAGATAACGATCATAAATTTGGCTCCATACATCTTACCTAAGATTACTGAAAGCAAAATAAAAAAGCGGCATTGCCTTCACTATAAGTGAAGCAATGCCGCTTTCATTACATACTAATACATCAAATGAAATGTGCAACAAGAAACTTCACTCATAGTCGAACAATTTACGGTTATTCGGTAGAAACTTGCAAGCCATATCCCTGCGATTATATGAGTGCTATGTAATTAATTCAAATTATAACAATATATCATTATTTTGCAAACACTTTTTAATTAAAACACGAACTTTTTTAAGTATTATTATAAAAATATTCGTAAAACGAACAAAGGAGCGGTAATCTCCGCTCCTCTTTTTTATCATGGCAACTTATAAATTGTAGATTCCTCTATATTTTTGTTCAAGATAGTCAATTAAATATTGAGCATTTAGTTCTTCACCAGTAACATCTTTTAGGATTTCCAAAGGTTGTTTTGTACGTCCGTATTGATGAATTCGCTTTGTTAACCAACCTTTAATAACTTCAAACTGACCTGTTTCAATTAACTCATCGTAATTTGGCAGATCTTTTAACATTGCGTTTTTAATTTGTGCAGCATACATATATCCTAATGCATAGGATGGGAAATAACCAAAGCTTCCTCCAGCCCAATGTACATCTTGCAAAACCCCTTTTGCGTCATTTGGCGGGACAATGCCAAGGTATTCTTCATATTTTTCGTTCCAAATCTTAGGCAATTCTTCAACACTTATTTCATCATTAAACAATGCCTTTTCGATTTCATAACGAACCATTACATGTAACGCATAGGTTAATTCATCAGCTTCTATACGAATCAATGATGGCTTTGATTCATTTATCGCCTCATAAAATTCATCTAGACTTATTCCTTCGAATTGCTCAGGTGAAAAATCTTTGAGACTTTGATAGTAACGTTGCCAAAAACGTTTATTTCTTCCTACAAAATTTTCATAAAATAGAGATTGAGATTCATGAATACCCATAGAAGTACCACTACACAATAAAGTACCTTCTAATTCTTCTGAAATATTTTGCTCATATATAGCATGACCACATTCGTGAATCGTTCCAAAGATCGCTGTACGAAAATCTTTTTCATCATACTTTGTTGTTACCCGTACATCATTTCGATTAAGGGTAATTTCAAAAGGATGAACAGTTTCATCTAATCTACCAGCTTCAAAATCATATCCAATTTCTTTTAATAAAAATTCACTTAATCTTCTTTGATTTTCTTTCGGAAAATGATTAAAGAGAAAATCTGTCCTAGGCTTATATTCAGAATCAGAAATAGCTTTTACTAAAGGGACGATACTTTCTCTCACTTGCGAGAACACTCGGTCCAATACTTCAACCGTTACCCCTGGTTCATATTCATTTAGTAGCGTATTGTACTTATGTCCTTCATAGCCCCAATACTCAATTAGTTTTTTGTTGTAATCAATTAGCTTTTGTAAGTAAGGTGCAAACATTTGGAAGTCTGATTGTTCCTTTGCTTGTTCCCAAACAGATTCAGCCTTTGAGCAAAGAATAACATATTCTTGGTATTCCTTAGGTGGTATTACTTTATTTTTCTTATATTCCTTTTTTAATAACTCTACTGCCTTTTTTGTTACAAACTGAAGGTTTTCATAAACATCTTCCTGTGACAGTGTTGTGAGATACTCGTTCATTTTATCTGAAACAAGCATTTCAAATGCTTCAGAAGAAAGCATACCAATTACTTCTGAACGCTGTTCAACACCTTTTTTAGGTGCACCCGTGCGCATATCCCAATACATAACACTGATTGCTTCATCGTATGCTTTCATTTTTTTTATGTATTCCAAAAACTCTTTTTCTATTTGTATCATTCCGCCACACTCCCTTTGTTTATGTACTATTTAAGCGTATAAAGCAGTTGAATGGTTGTCAACGAATTTTAATTTAAGGTTACACTTTAACTTTAATAGATAGGAAGAAGCTATAGCTCCCACCTATCCAAGTGCTGGAGGAACAGGTAAAACTGATTTTATATTATTCAAAATATCCTGATCTTGATCGTTATAGAATATTGTAATAGAGCCTTTATCATCACTAGTTCGAATTAATCTACCGATGCCCTGTCTCAGCCTTAATATCATGTATGGAAGATCAACTTCTTTATATGGATCTTGTTTATCTGATTTTTTAGCCTCAAATACAGGATCGTCCGGAGGATATGGTAACGACCAGATAATAACATTAGAGAGTGATGGTCCGGGAATGTCTAGTCCTTCCCATAAATGAACAGCACATAATACAGAGTGTTCGTTTTGCTGGAATTCTTTCACTAAAGAACTAATTTCCTGATCTCCTTCAAACAATAACGGATACGAAAAGCTATAATCAGCCACTCTTTCCTTAAACCATTTTATTTCTTTTTGAGATGTAAAGAGAATAAGACCTCTACCTTCTGTTTTATTCAATTCCTCTAAAGTTTTTTCCAATTTTTTCTCAAGTTGATTTTCCTTCAACATTTGGATGCTCATTTGCTCGTCATAATCAAAAGGAGAATCAACAGAAAGTGATAAATAATCGTGTACACCTATGCTGCTAGCTATAAAGTCAAATGATTTATTTTCAGATAATGTTGCTGAAGAAAAAACAATTGGCATTTTTTTAGAGAAGACTTTTTCCTTTAACACTTCTTCAACTTTTTTAGGCATAATGACTAAAGTATATTCATCACCTTTTACTTCCACCCAGCTTACTGCATTTGAGTTTCTATTATATAAAGATAATGAATACTCCATTTGATCAATAAACTCTTCAACAATTTTCAATTCATATTCCCCGATTGTGTACATCTCACCTTCAAAAACAAGGGCTTCACTAATCTCGGATAACTTAGCTTGTAATTGTTTAGAAGTTTTTTGAAGCTTTTCTTTTTGCTCAATCCGTAATCGGTTAGAGCCTTCAACAACACTTGTACATTGTTGTAAATCATCAAAAAACATATCATTTACAGCAAGTGCATCTTCTACTAAATAAGCTAATTCTTCACGAATTTCATTTTGCAGTAATCTCTCGAGAAAGATTTGTAATGTACTTTGCTTTACTCGATATGTTAATGCTTTTTGTGCAGCATACTCTAGTAAGTGACCTTCATCGAATACAACACTACTATAATCCGGAAGTAAAGGAATTTGACCTTCTCTTTTTCGGGAATCATACGTCCAAATATGTTCCATAAAATAATCATGTGAACATACAATTATGTCAGTTGCTTTTCGATAATAATCACGAGACAATGTTAACCCACAACGATGTCTCTGTGAACAAGTAGAACAATCTTGAAAAGGGTCCCAACCAACATTTTCCCATTCTTCATCAGAGAAATGACCAAACTCTTTTCGATCTCCGTAAGCCGAGAACTGCTGCATCCCTGCTTTTTCATGAACGAAGTCCGGCAGTGTTTGATATAAATTTAGATACTTTTCTTCTCCAGTACGTTGAATAACATTGTCCAATTTATTTAAGCATAGATATTGACTATGAGTTTTACTTAGCCTTACATCCATATTCAATCCTAGATGCTTAGATAACTTCGCAATGTCACCTTCTTGTTTAACAAGCTGTTCAATTAATGTTTCATCTGCACATGCTATAATCGCCGGTTTACCAGTATATCTAGCATAAGATAGGGCATAAAGCAGGTAGACAATTGTTTTTCCAGTCCCAACACCAGCTTCAGCAAACATGACTTTCTTCTCTTGAAATGCTTTTTCAAGCTGAAAAGCCATGAAAATTTGTTCATCTCTTAACTCAAAACCTTGATCCGGAAGAATATCATAAAAAACATCTCCTATCCAATTATTCAAGGCTTGGTAAAAGCTCTCATCCTTTGATATGGTAAAAGGCAAACGTGATGTTACCATAAACGCTACCTCCACATTCAGTTTCAAATTTATCGCAAATAATAATTATCATATTATACCGTTAAAAAGTCAATTCATATGATTATAATAGTATGTGAAAAAGAGGTAAAAAAAAGAGGCAGCCACTATGGCTACACAATGTTCCACTTTTTATGACTCTTTGTCAAAAAGCGATTCAATAATTATTTGATGATCAATTGATGTAGCAATTGAGAGCGCTCTAATCATATCTTCTTTCGCTTGACCTAACTGAAAAATCACATCTGAATGATCACTTACTTGGTTCTCCAGCGACTTTTCAGTTGAAGTAAGCGCCTTTGAAATTAACTCAAATTCTTGTTGGTCATACATTTCTTTTCCACCTCTCATTTTTAAATGAACTTTATTATATTTCACAATACTGAGAGGATTTATTCGGTTTCATATTTACTGTGGCATTTGTAAACCTTAAAAAGAAAAAACGAAGAGCCTTTTACTCTTCGTTTTCTACCTTTTTAAACCCCTGTTGAATTAATTCATTCGTTAATTCATCATGATTTACAATAAAGTATGTACTACCATCGTTAGTAATAATAATTTCTGTCGGACTTGCGTCAACACGAGCCGCCTCTATGTCAAAATACTTCTGACCTAGATTATCTGATATTGATGACAATTTGTCCACCTCCTTATAATCCCATTATAACAGGATCATTCAATTGAGTTATATCATTTTTCTATCCTTTTCTCGGTGGACGAACATTTGACCAATATTGATAAAAATCTGTTTTAATGAAGCCATTAAAAAGCTTACGTTTTTTTGTTGCAGGCTTACCATAAAGCTGTTCAAAGCCTTCATTGGACGTAAGCATATATATGCTCCAAGTATCTAAAGCTGCGAACGCTTGTCCCATTTCTTTATACATTTGTTCAACTTCTCTTTTTTCTCCAAGTCGTTCTCCATAAGGAGGATTTCCAACGATTACCCCAAATTCTTTAGTTGTTGTGAAATCTTTGACCTGCATCTGCTTAAATGAAATTATATCTGCAAATCCAGCTTCTTCCGCATTTCCCTTTGCAATGTTTACCATCCTGTGATCTATATCACTAGCTTGTATATCTAACGGTTGATCATAATTAGCTTTATCCTCTACTTCTTGTCTTGCAAGATCCCACTTGTCTTTTCCGATCCAATCCCAAGCCTCAGAAACAAATCCCCGGTTAAATCCTGGTGCAATATTTTGTCCGATAAGAGCTGCTTCAATTGGTATTGTACCTGAACCACAAAACGGATCTACAAACGGGCGATCTGGAGTCCACCTTGTTAATAGGACAAGAGCAGCAGCAAGAGTTTCCTTTAACGGAGCCCCCCCTTGGTCAATGCGAAAGCCTCGTTTATGAAGTCCTGTACCACTAGCATCTATCGTAATTGTTGCAACATCTTTTAACAGCGCAACTTCAACTCGATAAAAAGGGCCATCTTCGCTAAGCCACCCTTCTTTTTTATAATGTGATTTTAGCTTTTCAACAATCGCTTTTTTCACAATTCCTTGGCAATCGGGTACACTCGCTAATGTCGATTTAACTGATTTCCCAATAACAGGAAACTCAGCGTTTTCCGGAAGATAATCTCCCCAATTTAATGCTTTTGTTTTTTCAAAAAGCTCATCAAATGTTTTTGCTTTAAATTCTCCAACCTTAATTTTAATTCGGTCAGCAGTTCTAAGCCATAAGTTGGAGCGACAAATCGCTAATTCATCTGCCTCAAACGTTACCTTACCATTCTCAACAGAACAATCATACCCTAAGTCTTTTACTTCTTTACCAACAATCGCTTCAAGACCCATTGCCGATGTTGCAATAAGAGTTAATTTACTCATCTTTTGACACCCTACCTTATATCTATCTATTTATTCGTTTTTAACAATAACTACTATGTATATCCTGAACAATTTCATCCAATTATATCCAACAAAGTTATGTAAATAAAAAGGGACTGATATCATCAGTCCCTGTTGTTTACTGTTGTTATACTGATTTCCAATAACGTTCGATAAGCCATGTTTTGTTCCATCGTACTACAAACGGCATGAGCCTCGTACTCAGGTGGTAATCATCTATCTACAAAAGCAAATTGCTTTTGTCCTTCTCTTCGTTCAATTCCTCCAAGAAGGTGCCCCTACCATAATTTGGGTTTCTCGCTCGTGGGGTTTACCTCGTTCCACTCTTACGATTTCTCGCAAGACTCCGTCACTGTGGCACTTTCAAGGTATTCAAGCCATATCCATAAGGACTTAGGCTTTTTCCCTGCCGTCAGCCAAGTAAACTTGACTGCCCTAGCTTATGAATTCGCTAGGCACGAACACTACGGGCATCTCAGCACCGTGCGAGCATGGACTTTCCTCTACAATCCTAAAGACTGCAGCGATTACCTAAACGTTATTAACGAAACAGTAAACTCAGTATACCTAATATTCGAAGATAATACAAGTGGAAATAACTAGGAGAATTAATCGTATAGTTTACTTCCAAACACATGTTTTTCAAGGTTAGATAAACGTTTTAAAATATCGAAGTTTGTTGTATTTGTTTGTACTGGTGTTTGCTTCTTATATGTATCATCAAGCTGCTTTTTCAAACGCAAATTTTCTTGTTGTAGATCTTCATACTCTTGATGAAAAGTTTCATAATCTTTAATAACCAAATCCAAAAATTTATCAACTTCTTCTTGTTTATAACCTCGTACACCTGTTTTAAATTCTTTTTCTAAAATTTCTTTTGCTGTCAATTTCATTTTATCTGAAAGCATATCTTCACCTCATTATAACGAAGTAATCCACTTATATTTTTTCAGAAATCCTGTTACTTGTCAATTTCAATTATATTTTCCTTTAAAAATCATATGTATTCTTTCACCAAAAATCTTGTTTTTTTGAATTTTCCTCTTCTACTATTGTTTGTAGTTCAGAAAAATCAATCAGGCTTATTGTATAGGAAGTTGTTTGTTGCTTTTTACGGGCTGCTTCTAACAAGTATTTAGGAGAACCTTCTTTTTCTTCATCATAAACTAAAAGTACTCCATCACTTTTATGTACAAGAAATTCATTTTTCTGGCGAAACTGAAAAGGACTTTCATATTCTCTTTTTGTTATACTGTCAACAATATCTGCTTGTGAAAGAATAAACTCATAGTATTCCTGATTTGCTTCATTCCACTTTGATTCCTGATTTAAAAAAGGAGTTAATACAGCCAACTTGAGGTCAGAATAGTGAAGTTGCAAATCAAACACAACTTCCGCAGCCCACAACTCTACACCCATTTGTCCACTGATGATAACCCACTCTAATCCTTCCTCGACAAAACCTGTTAACGTTTTTTCTATTGCCTTTTTAATATAACCAACGGCTTGGTCATCATTTTTAAAAATACCGAGTTCAAATGACTTGTAACCTGATATTGTTAAGACCTTCATTTTTACCACCTAATCATTATATAAATTAATAACCTTCATTATACTTATATTTCAGATTGAAATGAATAAAAGATGCTATTAACCTTATATTGTAAAAATAAATCTTTTGTTAAGTAAAAAGGGAGCTGAATACAGCTCCCTAAAGCTTCAAATTATTATCCAAAGAATGGACCAGGGCCAAATCCTGGACGTGGACGTGGACCAAATCCTGGTGTTGGACCATAAACGTTAAAGTGTTGGTGTGATACCTCATTCTCAAAAGATTGAGTTTGTGGGAAATAGTGCTGATGCTTATAGAATTCATGATTTACATTTGTTGTGTGTTGTGGATGAATGTGTGGTACGATCGTTTCAGAATAACTATTATTTACACAATGTTTTGTCGGGTGTACAATTGGTGCCATAACTTTTGGTTTGCAATGCATGTAGCATTTCTCCTTTCATCATTTATCATGTCTTACACTTTTAACCTATGATGAAAGTTACCTACATGTACTAAGGCAAGCACCTAATTTTTATAGAAAAGTATAGAAACTGTCTCTAAAATTCGTAAAAATAACAATTGTTAAGACGATTACAATGAAAAATAAGTATAAAACGCTTTTGTACAAGTTGCTCTTCTCCCTTGTTAAGAACTAATTACAATCACTTATTTTACATGGTTCACCATAATCCTACAATTGTTATTTAATAATTTAGGTAAAATTCATATCTTTGTCAAAAAAATGGCGAAATTACTCAGTTTCTGCGCTTGCCCGGGGAATATTTTTAGAAAATTTCCTCTTTAAGCGATTTAGTCTGTTTAAGATGTCGTTTTCATCGATAAACGACAGCGTATCTTTACATTCTTTGAATAGAATATACATATCTTCAGTATGTTTTGTTGCTTTTTGCAAGTCTTTTTCTTTATGTTCATAATACTTCGCAAGTTCTTCAAAAGCCTTTATTGCCATTTTCCCTCTTGATTCTACTACAACTTCATTCCACAGGTTGATTGCCCGATTCCAATCCTTTTGCTTTTTATAAATCAAGGCTAATGCATATTTTGCTTCCACATCTTGGTTTGTGGATTTTTCCATAAGACTGGTATAAGCATTTAATGCTGAAGATTGATCCCCTACATAATCTAACCATCTAGCAATTTCATAATGCTCTGAATCTGTAGCCTTATCATTTGTGCTCAACAGTTTATAAGATAAGTGGATATATAATGTGATAAGAGAAAGCACATCTATTTCATTATGCTTTAATACTCCCATTATAATTTCAGGATTCTGCTTTTTTACAAACTCGAAATAAATCATTGGAGCTAAAAAACCGGGAATGTCATTTTCTCGATAAATCCCAAGAATCTCGTTTTCAACCTTTGCTAGTCTTACTGATTCGAGTTCATTTTTCCAAAGCCTCCGTGCAGCATGAAATAAATCAAAATGACCAAATGCGGGAAGTTTTGGTACCAACTCTCTAATTAAAGTATGACGGGTCTTCACCTGAGGCCAATCAAAGGCTTTTCCATTATAGGTGACAAGTGTTTTGCTATTAATCCCCTGCAAAAAGCTTTGATAAAGTGCTACTTCATTTCCTGGCTTTGGTAACAAATATTGTTTCACAACCACCCGGTCCTCCAAAACTTGAGCTTGCCCTAACAAAAAAATGGTGTTTCCCGCTCCCCCACCAAGTCCAGTTGTTTCCGTATCAAAGAAAAACAAATCACTTGCCAGGTGATTTCTAGAGGAAAGCGGATGCTTTAAATCGCTTTGATTCCACATAGAAACAACCTGTTGAAATTCTTTTAACTGATATTTTCCGTGTTGATAATCTAGTGGATAAACAACTTCTCGAATGAAACAAGCTTGTCCATCATAATGAATGATTTGTGTGTTATGTTCATTCCATAATAATTGTTCTTGGTCATGAGATTGCTGTTGAGCATTTTCAGAATTTTGCTCAGTTTCATCTCGGATGACATGCTTCTTTAATCGATTTAGTTTATTTTTTAACGACATTTGCCTCATCCTTTAATTTCCTTAAAAGAAAATGGGTATCTTTTTTTATAGATTCAGTTGAACTTTCAACACCTATACACGAAGGGCATCCAGCATAACATGGACAAGTTTCTATTAATTTAATTGCTTCTTTCAAAACATCATTCATCGTTTCAAAAATTTTTTTAGATAACCCTACTCCACCAGGATATCGATCATATAGAAAAATTGTTGGTTGATTATTATGAACTGCTTTTATTTGAGCGATCACATGCAAGTCACTTGGATCACACATTACTTTTAACGGTGCCACGTGTTGGAGAACATGTGCTGCAGAAACTAAAGCCTCCTCCAACCTTTTTTCTGATAACTTGTCTACAATATTCGAATGAAGGCTCATCCAAGCTGAATTTGTATGAAGCTCTTCTTCTGGTAGATGAATAGGGCCTGATCCAATATTTTCATGAGTATCAAATTTGATTTTTTTGAATATGGTTGCCATAGCTTGAACTGTCACATCACCATAGCCATAGTCGACATCCTCCAGGTGTTCATGCATGTCTTCTTCTAGTACTTTTAATTGAACCGCAAGATTGGCATCAGTGAAGTAATCAACATCCACTTCTCGTACAAATGCCTTTTTTTCCTCCCAATCAAGTTTTTCCACTTGAAATTGAACACCTTGATGTAAATAAATTGCTTCATCATGCAGTAATGTCATTGCGCTAAATCGATCCATCTCTCCAATTACCTTCACTTTCGCAATATCAGATTGATCGATGATAATCACGTTTTCTTGTGAAGCAGACCTGAGACTTATATTGTGAGCTGGGAATGAATCGTTCATCCAATGATAGGTTTCATTATTATAATAAAGAACTCTTTCTTCAGCTAAGAACTGCAGGATATCTTCTAACTCTAACCCATCGAATGTATCACCTTCTCTAAACGGAAGCTCAAATGCTGCACATTTTAAATGATCTACAAGCACAACTAGATTATCAGGGTTAATAATGGCTGTTTCTGGATTTTGTTCAAAAAAGTATCGTGGATTTTGAATTATATATTGATCAAGTGGACTGGAGCTTGCAACCATGATAATAACTGCTTCTCCTTGCCTTCTTCCAGCTCTTCCAGCCTGTTGCCATGCACTTGCAATAGTTCCAGGATATCCAGTCATTATACAAACCTGTAAACTACCTATATCTACTCCTAATTCAAGGGCATTGGTGCTAACTACACCTAAAATTTCGCCATCCCGCAGTCCTCTTTCAATTTCCCTCCGCTGTTTTGGTAAATAACCTCCACGATAACCGCGAATTGATTTTTTTGTCAGTTCATTTTTTATCAGTTCTTTTAAATAAGTTAAGATGATTTCAACTCGTACTCGGCTACGAGCAAATACGATTGTCTGAATCTTATTTTCAAGAAATTCTCCTGCTAATCTTCTAACCTCTAAAGTTGCACTTCTTCTAATATTAAGAGGCTTATTGACAATAGGAGGGTTATAAAAAATAAAATGCTTTTTACTGGCTGGAGCACCATTTTTTGATATAAGTTGCATAGTTGTTCCAGTTAGTGTTTCAGCTAATTCTTTTGGATTAGCAATTGTTGCAGATGTACATATGAACTGAGGGTTACTTCCATAAAATTCACAAATTCTCTTAAGTCGTCTAATGACATTCGCAACATGGCTGCCAAAAATTCCTCTATAAATATGAAGCTCATCAATGACTATATATTTTAGATTTTCAAACAGAGATACCCATTTTGTATGATGCGGTAAAATGGCTGAATGAAGCATATCTGGGTTTGTAATGACAATATGACCTGCTTTTCTTACCTTTTGACGTATTGCCGGTGAAGTGTCTCCATCGTATGTATAAGAATTCAACTGAACTCCCATTTCTTCGATGATTTCATTGATCTCAGACTTTTGATCTTGAGCCAGTGCTTTCGTAGGAAAAAGATATAATGCCCGACTATTTTCATCTTTCAATATGTTTTGTATTACAGGCAAGTTATAGCATAATGTTTTTCCTGAAGCAGTTGGAGTAACGGCTACAAAGTTTTCGCCTCCACTTGCAAATTTATAGGCTTCACTTTGATGTGTATACAATTGTGAAATCCCTCTATTTTCTAATGCTGTTTTTAAGCGGTGATCTAGATCAACCGGCATATCAACAAGTTCCCCTTCTTTAGGGGGAATCGTATGCCAATGAACAATTTGATCTTGAAAATCGTCATTTGTTTTTAAAACATTTAAAATAGTTTCTAATGATTTTCTAAATTCCATTTTATTCACTACCTTCTACATTCTGTAGCTTCACTTCTATTTTAGCGAATAAATGTTCGGAATTAAAGTGGTATTGATTTGAAATTTTTATATCTAGCTTTTAGCTAATATCTTGCGTAGTTTCAAAAGGAAAATAATCCCACTTCTAAATAACGTTTCTAATCACCTTTTCATATAATACTCTGTCATCACATGTGTAAGGAGGAGTATAGATGAAAAAGAAAAATGAATTAAATAATAATGAAAATGAACAGACCTTAGAACAGCTGGATTTTTTCCAAATTGTAGATCATTTTTTTTGTTCGGAACCATTAAAGCAATTTATGAGTGAGTTTGATTCTATGTTTGAGGGGGCTTTTCCGCATAAAGCTATTCATGTAAACACTTATGAAACAGATAATAAATGTGTTATTGATTTAAAAATTCCTCCTGTTAAAAAAGAACAGATAAAACTTGAGCTTTATGATCAATATTTAACTATTTCTGTTACAAATCGTGAGGAAATTAAAGAATATAATGAACACGCTTCAACTTTCAGAAACTATACATCGTTAGATAGCTTGTCAAAAACCATTCTCCTACCATACCCTGTTAAAGAACATGAAATAAAAACTACTTATAAAAATGGTTCATTACTTGTTACTATACCTAAAAAATCAAAGCAAATCTTAATAGAAGATGATACACAATCATAACAAAGTTAAGGTCTTGATGACCTTAACTATTTTTGTGTGATTTACTTCCATACTTCGGATTCTCTTCAGGTGTAGGATCCTTTGCTAAATCTTTTGCTGATGCAGTAACTTCCGCTTTACTTCCATTTTTATTTTGCTTCAACTTTATCACCTCTCTTTTATGATGACTTAATTTTTTATAATTTACGCGAAAAAAAACCAAAAATTTACGAGAAATTATTGTGTTTGATAAGAAACAATAAGAATGGAGGTGTTTTTAATGACAAAGAAAAATCAACGACTTCCTGATTTTAAAGAGTTAAACGATCGCATTATCGCCGAAGCATCGTCTTCTCCTTCGATTGTAATTAAAACTAATTTGGATGAAGAAGATGTGTCAATAGACAATCCATATTCAAATAAGAACACTGGAAACTCTGATGAATTTAAAAACTTTTTTAAGGAATGATGAAAATGGATTTTACGTTAGGATATTTGCGAGAAGCTTTATCAAATTATGACAGAAGTTCAGTATGCCATAGGATTTATCAAAAGTTGGAAAAAGGTTCGTATGTGAGTGAAAAAGATTTTGTATTAGCGCTTGAGGATGATGAGGTTCAATTCTTAAATAACATCCTACCCGATGAAATAAAATATGCCTTTGACGAACAAGACTTTATACGTGGAAATCAATTAAATGAGGTTTACGAACAGTTAATATAAAAGATCACTGGGGGCTATTATGAACAGAAACAGCAATCATTACATCAACATTAAATTTCAAACAGGTGCCATTGATCGTGAAGGCGTAAATGGTTGCCAAGTTGAAGATGTTATAAGTGTTCTTGTTGACAAACTTAAATCTCATCAAAATGGTGAATTTGCTTGTCCAGAAAACTCGATGGCCATTTCAAATCTTCAAACTGCTAATTATGCATTAAGAGTAAGAAAAGAAAGACTGGAAAATAATGAAAGAGGAACTGAAATCCATGATACCTTTTAACACAAAAAAATATTCTAACACAGATGTTAAAGAGGTCAAGCGCTTAAATGCTCAGTCTGGTTTATCATATAATGAAGTAAAGCAGCTTTTAGCACAACAATATCAGAAAGAGAACAAATTAACATAAAGCAGAAATGACCCAGTTTGTTTTCATACAACTGGGTCTTTTTTTGATTATTTAAACATAGATGTTACTCCCTTAAAAAGCCCACCCATTTGATTGACAGCGTTCATCATTTGTCCTGCTGTATCCATCATTTTGTTAAAGTCTAATTGTCCGTCAGATTTTTTGAATTGTGAAAGTACATTTTGAAAACCTGATGGTTGCTGCTGTTTAAAATGTGGCATAGGCTTTGGATACGGAGTTGGATATGGATTATTCATATATCCGCCACCATTCACGCTTCCTCCGTAACCACCTCCATAGGGTTGGTATGATTGTTGAAAGCCAGGTTGAAACCCTTGAAAATACGGATTTACTGATTGATTTGAATACGGGCTATTGTTATAAACATTTTGGTAACCAGGCATTTGCTGTCCATAAGGTGGATAGGATTGGAAATACTCATTATCTCTTCTTTGAGATCTTCTGTTGAAATATGGATATTGTTGTTGCATCCAAGAAACCTCCTCCCAGTGATTTCCTTAAAGTTATTACATCATATGATGCAAATGCCTATTAGGTGATAATTTCTAATGCATTCTATATCAGTTAAAAGGATTCATACATGAAGAGTTACAATTTTGCTCATATTAGAAATGAGACATTAAAGGAGGTTTTGACTTTGGCTAGAGGAAAACATTTTAATCATAAAGAAAAAGGACATGAGCCAACTATTCCAAAACATGGTCAAGAAGTGGTTGGAAAAGATACTGAACGTGTTGGCTATGATATTGAAATCGTTGGAACTGACACTGAACGTCCTGTTAGTATAAAAGTCGAGGAGTAAGGCTTCTAACTAATAAAAATTCATTATAAACGTAAAAGGACGTCTCTATTTTGAGTCGTCCTTTCTATCTATTTGCTCAATCATTCCATTTAGAATATATTCAACAGAATGATGTAGGTTATGAAAACGCTGCTTATTAACGTCTTTGTAAAATGATTGAAGAACAACTTGTTCAATATTTTCCATGGCTGAGTCAATTTGAGTAAGATGTATATACTTAGGTTTATAATCTGAGACCCATTTAACAGCTAATGGTTTCCATTCGTTCGCTATATTCATAACCAACTCAAAATTTGGCTTAACATCCTGATAAAAATATTCTTCTGTTTTTTCCGGTTTTTCATTTAATTGTTCAAATCGCTTTTTGCATTTCTCTAAATGCTGAAGAAGTTGTTGAGAAGATATTAATAGTAGTTCCAAAGCTTTCACCTCGAACTTATCATATCAAAACTCTCAAGATAAAGCACATAAGCACCCCTTATAAATTTGTCGCGACGATAGGGAATGGATAATGCTGATATTTATCATTTTTCAAAGGTGTCTCTTGTTTTGTAGGGACTTTTGACATTATATTTGATAATTGACAATCAATCTTAACCGCTTGTTTCATCAAATCTTCTTCAATATTTTTAGATAAAAGCCGGTTATCCATTTCTTGTTCCAATTTCATAAGCTCTTGTTCTAACTCCTCTAACTTCTCTTCGATCACACTTTTTTCAATGATATTTTTCATTATTCTCCCTCCTCATAATGCTAATATTCTCTCTCATTCCCCCATCCCCTTCAAACCTGACAAAACTAGTTTTCATTCGGCAAAGAAAGTGAAAAAATACAGTTTTCGACAACTTCCTGTGTGTTGAATGGAAATACGGGGTTTCGCACAAAATAAAAGTAGGAGGTGCTGATAATGGCTAAAAAACCAAAAGGTAAACAACAATCTGCTGAAGAAAAAGCAAACATTCCTAGTGATAAAAAACTTGATGGACCTAATCGCCCTTCAACATAATCGATCACAGGAAACAATAATGTCTAAATACTTAAGTTAGCAAGGACAAAAGGTCCTTGCTCTTTTTCATCCATTTCTCCAATATTCCTGCAAAACTGTAAATAGGTGAAGTTGATCCTGCTTATGCTTAAACCAATCTGTTATTTCATAGTTTTTCGGTATTTTTCTTCTCTTAAACAAATGTTTTGTACTTTGTCCATGAAACCAATCCTTTCTTAATCCGTCTAATGTATGGGGGATAATCGGATAAGCTGTTCGTAATAATGGTGTTTCTCTTTTTCTTTTATCGGCAAAGTATTTTTCATAATCATGTCTGGATCCTGTGTGTGGAACTGTTTTTGCAAAGGTTTCAAAATGTTGATACATTCCCGAATCAAATAAAAGCCATCCTAATCGTTTTCCTAATTCAATTCGGTTTGTAAGTTTTTCAAAGTTGTAAACTGAAAATCCAAATAACTTTCCATGTAAAGTTGGGAAAATTACTGTACTAAAATGAAAAAGATCTTGAAATTTATAGGGGGCAGATTTAAAAACATGACGTCTATATGTTTCGTTCATAATGACAGGCTGATGAATAACATTTTGTTCATTAATGATTAAAGCAGTCATTAACCGATCTTTTTGACGCTTTTCCCAAAAAAGCCACCATTCTTTTTCCATAAATTCTGAAACCTGAAATTGTGATAAAAGGTGAAAAAGTGGTTTGTTTACTTTCTTAGAAAATTGGTAAATAAGTAATTGGGGAAATGCATCATAAAATATTGTCCAATTTGCTCTTTCATATGTCATAAAGAGCAGGCTTCTTTTTTCTTGATTTAATGCTTTTCGAAACCATCTACCCTGTAAGTCTGTCATACTCCAACCTGCGTTTCTGGAAACCATGCTAGCTAAAAATGACCACTTTATCTCAGGGTGTTTAAAATAAAATTCTTCGTAAGCTTTAGTTCTGGAAATATTATCAATATTTTTTGCTTTTGTTATTTGTAAAATTTCCGAAACTAATTTTTGTTCATCAAGATTCATATGCAAATTATTTGTTCTAGACTTATTAAACATTGGTACACCTCATATTTATAGCGTAACCTAAATAACTGAAAGTACACACATTAACAAAATTGAAACTTTTTAATCATTCCTTTTCAAATTTTTTTGGTATGATAAGAAGTAGTTTTGAAGAGGAGGTAAAATATGATTTTTCGTTATCCTAACGGAAAGCCCTATCAGCCTAAGAATACACCTAAGAAAAAGCAACAACCTTCTATCGTATATAGCAACAGAGGTATGACTCTTGAAGAAGATTTAAATGAAACAAATAAATACTACTTAGAAAACCAGCTAGCTGTCATACATAAAAAACCAACACCTGTTCAGATTGTAAACGTAGATTATCCAAGACGTAGTGCAGCTGTTATAAAAGAAGCGTACTTTAAACAAAGCTCAACAACTGACTATAATGGAATTTACAGAGGGAAATATATAGATTTTGAAGCGAAGGAAACAAAGAACAAAACTTCTTTTCCATTACAAAATTTTCATTCACATCAAATTGATCATATGAAAAGTGTATTAAAACAAGATGGAGTTTGTTTTGTCATTTTATCCGCTTTTAATGATTTTTATTACCTTGATGCAAAGCATTTGCTGGTTTTTTGGGAGCGACAGGAAAATGGTGGTCGAAAGTCGATTACTATGGAGGAAATTAAAGATAAAGGTCATATTATTCCTATTGGATATCAAGCAAGGATTGACTATCTTAAGATTATAGATAAACTATATTTTTAAGATACTTTAATTTTAAAATAGTTTATTTTAGCAGGAAGCTTTTTCTAAAAGCTTAAGATGAAAGGTTGGAATTACATGACTGAACAATATAAGAGTCGTGAAGAACGAAGAAAAAAACAGTCTCAAAATAATACTAAGAAAAAAACAAAGAAAAATAAACCAGGGCTATGGAAGAAAATTTTATTAAGTCTTTTGGCAATAGGAATTGTAGGAATGGTTGCTGGAGGAATTACATTTGCAGTTATAGTATCTGATGCTCCACCACTTGATGATAAAAAATTAAAAGATTCATTTTCATCAAAAATATATGATATGAATGGTGAGGAAATTACCGAGTTTGGCCAAGTAAAAAGAACTTACGTCCCATATGATGATATACCTAAAGTACTCGAAAATGCAGTGTTAGCAACTGAGGATGCACGGTTTTATGAACACAGCGGTGTTGATTTTATTCGTATAGGTGGCGCATTTGTTGCAAACGTTCAAGAAGGCTTTGGTGCCGAGGGTGGTAGTACTATCACACAACAAGTAATCAAAAACTCTTTATTAACGAGAGATAAAACAGTTACTCGTAAAGTACAAGAATTATGGCTTGCATTTCAATTAGAACAAAAATATTCAAAACAAGAAATTCTTGAGATGTATCTTAACAAAATTTACTTTCCTGGTAATATATACGGCGTAGCTCAAGCAGCTGAATCATTCTATGGTAAAGAATTAAGTGAATTAGAGCTTCATGAAGCTGCTATGATTGCCGGAATTCCACAGAGTCCAAATAACTATAATCCGAGAACAAATCCGGAAAAAGCTGAAAAGCGACGCAATATTGTTTTAACATTAATGGCAAAACATGGATTTATTACAGAAGCTGAGGCAGAGGAAGCGAAACAGGTTCCTGTCCAATCCACTGTAGTTGAACCTACAGAAAAAGCAAATCCTTATCACGCCTTTGTGGAAGAAGTAATAGAAGAAGTAAAAGAAAAAACAGACCTTGATGCTGGTTCTGCAGGATTGGAAATCTATACAACACTTGATCCAAAAGCACAAGATGCTGTAGAAAATGTCTTAAACGGTGATGTGATGGACTTTCCTGATGAGGAACTTCAAGCAGGTATCACACTTCTAGATACTCAGACAGGAGAAATTCGGGCAATCGGCGGCGGACGCGATCAACCAGTTGGCGGTTATAATTATGCTACAGATACAAGACGTCAGCCTGGTTCTACAATTAAGCCGGTACTTGATTATGGACCAGTTATTGAAGATAAGAAATGGTCTACCCATCATCAAATCGTAGATGAACCATACACATATAGTGACGGAACAAAAATTAATAACTGGGATCGATCCTACAAAGGGCAGATGTCAATTCGACAAGCATTAGCTGATTCAAGAAATATCCCAGCTTTAAAAGCATTACAAGAAGTTGGATTAGATAAAGCGAAGGAATTTGCTCAAGGCCTTGGCATTCCACTTGATGAGATTTATGAGCCTTATGCAATTGGAGGATTCCGAGATGGAGTCTCCCCTCTTCAAATGGCAGGTGCTTTTAGTGCATTCGGGAATAATGGAATTTATATTGAACCACATGCTGTTAAGAAAATTGTTTTAAGTGATGGAACTGAAATCAGCTTAGAACCTGAGCCTGAGGCAGCAATGAGTGATTATACAGCATTTATGGTCACAGATATGATGAAGTCTGTTGTTGAATACGGAACTGGTAAGTCTGTTCAAATATCTGGTGTAAATATTGCTGGAAAAACAGGTACAACTAATTTTAGTGAAGATGACAAAGCAAAATATAATGTGCCTTCTGGTGCAGCAAAGGATGCATGGTTTGTAGGTTATAATCCTAATTACACAGCAGCTGTTTGGACCGGATACAATATATCAGCAGATAGCGAAAAGGTTTATTTAGATTCAAGTGATCAAAAACTAGCAAGAGCAATGTTTAGAGAGGTCTTTTTAGAAGTTGCTAAAGGTGATACTTCTGATTTCGAACAACCTAACAGCGTTGTTCGAGTAGCAGTTGAAAAAGGCTCAATGGACGAAGTTCTTGCAAGTGATTATACTCCTTCTAATCAGATTGCTTATGAATATTATGTAAAAGGCTTCGAACCTAAAAAAGTCTCTAAAAAATATGAAAAGCTCGATAAGCCTTCTGATTTAAACATTAATTATGACCAGGTAACAAATTCAATAAGCATAAACTGGGGTTATAATGAAGATGCATTAGATGATGTATCCTTTGAAGTAAGACAGTCTATTGACGGAGGAGCATATGTAGTTGTTAGTCAATCAGCATCTACTTCATATCAGATAGCAGATGTTTCACCAGGATCTACTTATGCTTTCCAAGTAGTTGCAGTTAGTGGTAATAATCGAAGTGATGCCGCTGCCACTCAACTACAGGTACCAGAACCTGATGTTGACGTACCTGAACTTCCAGGAGATGACGAGGAAGGCCAAAACGAGGATGAACAACAAGAAGATGAAGATTCTGAAGAAGGTAATGGAAATGGGAATGGCAACGGGGGGCAAAACGGTAATGGAAATGGGAATGGTAACGGAAATGGGAATGGGAATGGCAATGGAAATAATAACGATGATGAGAGTGAAGATGACTCTGATCAGGATATAGAAGGCGAACAAACCAATCCTGATGTAGAAACAACTGTACCTCCTACTGAAAACACTGGACAATAATTGTATAGACTATATCGAAAGAACCGATCATTGGGTCGGTTCTTTTCTTATGTAATAAAAAAGGAATTATCCGTTTTCATAGCGAATAATTCCTACAGTTTATTCATTGCAAGAGCCTTGTAAAATGATTTTTCCAGTTCCGCAAAAAGTTGCTCTAACTGAACAAAAGCATGATATTGATATGGGTTATCGATTATAAATTGAAGTCTCTCCTCACAATTTACCGGTTTAAATAGCATAGTATTTATACTCATCGCATTAACTTTAATTGCTTGAACTGATCTTTTGTTCATCCAATGTAAACAAACAATATAAAGTGATAAACATTTTAAAAGTGATTTCTTTTGCAAATCACTTTTATCTCGTTTCATAAATCCTTCCCTAGCCTTTAACATCATTTGTTTCCAAACATTAAACAAAACCGGAACAGATTCTTTCGGATGTTTCCAAGGCAAATTCTCTACTTCTTGTGCTTGTTGTATGGAGAGCATGTCAAAATAAAATGGTTCTTCTAACAAAATTTTTTCATTTACTTCATTGTATAGCTCATAAAAGTGTGTTTGATTTTGAAAAAAAGGTTTACCTCGAAAAACATCAGGTATCTTGTACATTTTATTTTGCATGTGTAGCTTTTCCTTTTTTCATTCTTTTTTGCCCTTCTCTACATAAATGGAGCAGTGGACAAATTTCACATTGTGGAGATTGAGCCTTACAATGGTACCTTCCGAAGAAAATTAATCGATGATGTGTATCTGACCATTCTTCTTTTGGTATTTTTCTCATCAAAGTCTTCTCCACTTCTAATACTGAATCCTTCCATCTGCAAATGCCCAGGCGTTTACTCACCCTTTCTACATGTGTATCAACAGCAATTGCAGGAACACCAAATGCAACTGACATTACAACATTTGCTGTTTTTCTTCCAACTCCAGCTAACTTGGTTAATTCTGTGTGATCATTTGGCACTTCTCCATTATAATGTTCTAACAAGGTTTCACAAAGTTTACGAATGTTCTTAGCTTTATTTCGATATAAACCAATTGACCTGATGTCTGACTGTAATTCCTCTAGTGAGACAGCAAGGTAATCTTCAGGTTTTTTATATTTTTGAAATAAATTTTTTGTTACTTTATTTACTAAAGCATCAGTACATTGAGCAGATAATGCTACCGCTATGACTAATTCAAAAGGATTGTCATGAATTAGTTCACAATGGGCGTCAGGGAACATCTCTGTCATCGTATCTAGACATTCACGTATTTGAACTTTTGTTAACATCTTCTCACCTACTTTTTTACTTGAATTTTTTCATTCAAAAACACTAGAACGTAAGAAAAAGAGCTAAAATTTTAGCTCTCAAGCCAGTTATAAAAGGGAACTTTTCTTTCATAATTTTCTGGATTACTTTGAGTTTTTGACGAAGTGCCCTGATTTTGACGGAACTTTTTAGCATAGTTTCGTGCTTGCTCAATTGTACGAATTCCGTTCTTTTTCCACTCAAACAGAATTCGATCAATATATCTAAAGTTCAATTTTCCTGACATAACTGATTCTCTTAATGCGGCTTTAATAATAACAGGGTCATAATCGTCTTGATCAATCCAGATAGCTAGAGTTTCACACTCAAATGGAGATAGAGGTCGTCCGAATTCATTTTCGAAGATTGTATATAAACTCTCATCCTCTTTTTGATTTTGTTCCTGAGCTTTTTTCTGGCTTTCATTAATTAAATATGTGTATAACTTATCCCATAGTGGTTTAAGCGAATAATATTCAAATAAAATTGTATCTTGTTCACTCTCTTCAATCATTAAGAAGCCTTTTTGTATTAATGTTCTTAAGATAGAAGTACATTCAGATGTTGAAATAGACATATTCTGAGATAGTTCTGTTGGAGTAGGAAATTGGTTCCCGTTCTCCTTATATTTTTTCACTTGTAGAATAAGCATAAATTCAAGTTCATTTAAGCCTAATTTTGCATAATAATTAAAAAGCATAGCCGGAATGCTAACATGTCCTGCTTCTTGGAGAAAAATGAATTGTTCTTTATTCATATTCACACCCCTTACCTTAGTGTAGTATACCATGACAAGTTACTACATTGTATAAAATCAGCTTCGGTTGTTTTTGCCATATAAGGGAATCAACAGCTTTCTTTATTTTATTGTATTTATTCAATAAGAATGAAAAAACCGACTCAGATAGAGTCAGTTTTTTATCTTCTTATGGATAAAGTCTGTTTAATAAGCGAGGGAATGGAATTGTTTCACGAACATGTTCAACTCCACTTAACCATGCTACTGTTCTCTCAAGACCTAGGCCAAATCCAGAATGTGGTACAGAACCATACTTTCTAAGCTGCAGATACCATTCATAAGCTTGTTCGTCTAATTGATGCTCTTCTATGCGTTGTTTAAGTAACTGCTCGTCATGAATACGCTCAGAACCACCAATGATTTCACCATAGCCTTCAGGTGCAATTAAATCTGCACACAGCACAACCTCTTCACGGTTAGGGTCTGGTTGCATATAAAAAGGTTTTAAGCTTGTTGGATAATGTGTGATAAATACAGGTTTATCATAGCTTTCTGCAATTGCTGTTTCATGCGGAGCACCAAAATCGTCTCCCCATTTAATATCTGTAAATCCTTTTTCTTGAAGAAACTTAATTGCATCATCATACGTAATTCTTGGGAAAGGTGCCTTAATTTTTTCTAATTTAGATATATCTCTTCCTAATGTATTAAGTTCAAGAGAACAATTTTCTAGAACACTCTGGGCAATAAATGATACATACGCTTCTTGTACTTGAAGATTATCTTCAAATTCATAAAAAGCCATTTCAGGCTCAATCATCCAAAATTCAATAAGATGGCGGCGTGTTTTTGACTTTTCTGCTCGGAACGTAGGACCAAACGAAAATACCTTTCCTAACGCCATAGCTGCTGCTTCCATATATAATTGACCACTTTGAGATAAATAAGCATCCTCATCAAAGTATTTTGTATGGAATAATTCAGATGTTCCTTCCGGTGCACTTCCTGTTAGAATTGGAGGATCAACTTTAACAAAACCTTCTTTATTAAAAAACTCATATGTTGATCTAATGATTTCGTTTCTAATTTTCATTACTGCATGCTGACGTTTTGAACGAAGCCATAAATGACGATGATCCATTAAAAATTCTGTTCCATGCTCTTTTGGTGTTATAGGATAATCAACAGATTCAGAAATAACGCGAATATTTGTAACTCCTAATTCATAACCAAAGGGAGAACGTTCATCTTCCTTAACGATACCAGATACATAAAGAGAAGTTTCCTGAGTAATAGACTTTGCATTTTGAAATACCTCTTCTGCAACCTCAGCCTTTACTACAACGCCTTGAATAAAGCCTGTACCATCTCTTAATTGAAGAAAAGCAATTTTACCGCTTGAGCGTTTATTTGAAAGCCATGCTCCAATTGTTACTTCTTGTCCAACATATTTTCCAACTTCTGCAATTGTTGTTTTCACGTATAAATTCCCTCCATCAGCTACGATGTCTACTTACTATGTATTTTTCTTCATCATTTAATTATACGTTTTTTATAATATGGTCGCAATGTTTCCAAAATAAGCCGAAACTTTCCGATTATTTCTACACCTTTATTAAGATGAAGTTTTTGTTTTTAATGCCATATGTTTAATAATTTCACCATCATAAAAATTCACATAATCAAATGTATAGCGATCAGATTTGTCTTTGTACTTCACTTCCCAAATGGGTATTTCTTCATCCATACCTAACTGAACACTTATGATTTCTGATGGATCATATTCATTATTAACTATCTTAATGGCTTCATCTAGTGTAATACCTGAAGACCTTTTTTTCACTAACATTTTATCTTCTTTTTCCTTTTTGTACACCCAGACATATACACCCTCATTATTAGCTTTTTCACCTGTTAATACATGATATTGTTTATCACTATTAAACGTCGTAATTTCCGTTATCGTCGAAAGATTCGCTGACTCCATGGCTTTTTTCTTTGACTGCTCATGACCATTCGTGTATTGTTCTCTTGCAGCCTGATATGTTGCTGTAAAGATCCATACAGCTGCAATAAAGATTACTGAGAAGACAGCAATGAATATCCAAGTTTTTCTTCCCATATCGTTTACCCTTTCTTAAGTTCGGTATATAGTAAATACTGCTTTTGATTTATCTTCCTGATCAAGAGCAAGACCAAACATTAAATCATTTCTTTTTAATGTACGATTCAGCAAGTCAACAATTTTATATAAATCATCAGAATGATCTACAGTTACAGTTGATACAATTTCAATTTTACTTTCCAAAGCTTTTTTCCTCCCACTTAAAAACAAATATTGTAACTTATATGTCTGCCTAGTCTGGATACAATAACATTACAACAACATCTACTTGTTGTAACCACGATTTATTATAACAGGTGTCATTAAGTAACGTGAAAATAAATTTCTCCTAGCTCACACCAAATCTTCGTGGCTGATTTAGTATAATCAGCCACCCTTTTTGTTGTTGATCCAATTATCAATAGAATGTGTAAGATGATGCATTGGTTTTGACTCCATGTCTATAGTTGGAATTGATGTTAAAAAATCTTTCCCATATCTTGATGTAATAATACGATTGTCCAATACAAACAGAATACCGCGATCATCTTCATGTCTAACTAAGCGTCCTAAACCCTGTTTAAATCTTAGAATGGCCTCTGGCAGTGAATATTCATAAAAAGCATTCGCACCTTGCTCTTCCATATATTTACTCGTTGCAGCTACAACAGGGTCATCCGGTGAAGCAAATGGAAGTCGAACAATCATAAGAGCCTTTAGATCCTCTCCAGGGAAATCAACTCCTTCCCAGAAGCTGCTTGTCCCTAACAAAATGGCCTTATCGAATTGTTTGAAATTTTTCGTTAGTCTCGATCTACTTCCACTTCCTGTTCCTTGCCCCATTATGGCAAAATCATCTAATGTTACATCTTCTTTTACAATTTGATACGTTTTTCTCAACATTTCATAAGAAGTAAATAAAACGAGCATTTTTCCATTGGAAATTTGAGCTACAGTTCCAATATGTGCTGCAATCGCCTCTGAGTATTCCTTTATAGAAACCTCATTTACAATCGGCATATCAGTTGGAACAAACAATTTCACTTGTTTTTCATAGTCAAACGGTGATTCTAGTACAACCTGCTTCGGGAAAAAATCAGTTAGTCCAATATTATTAATGAAATAGGAGAATGATTTTTTTACCGTTAAAGTGGCAGAAGTAAGCACTGCACTTTGTACGTTAGCAAAGAACTTATCTGCTAAGTAGTCAGATACTTGTACAGGCTGAGCGTAAATATATACCGCATTTTTAGCACCTTTTGATTCAATTTCAATCCATTTAACAACCGAATCATATTCTCCAAAAAATAAAAACTCAATATTTTTCTTATACACATTCATTTTTTCGATTACTTTTCTTACGTTTTCAATTGTTAGCTTCTCTGTAATCGATAATTCTTTTGTTGAGATCCCATTAAATTTTGCAAGTTCTTTATCCAATAACTTCAAAAGATCATGGATCATAAATTGAATTCTATTTGCTAACTCTAGGATCGAGTTCCACGTTCGATTGTTTTCTTTTTCAGTTTGTAATCGGTAAGAGGTACGATTTAATAATGAATCTTTTTTTCTTTTTAAAACATAGGCGTGTAGACCTGAAAAAAATTGTTGTGTTTCTTCTTGTAATTCCATTAGGTTCTGCTCTATTTTTTGTGAAAAAGCAGAGCTTTCAAGATGAAACTTTTGCTGACATTGAATAAATTTCTTTAAAAGACCATTTGTATTCAAAAATCCTAATGAATTCATCATGTAGTTAAGCTCTAAATAGTGTAATTTGATTCCAAGTTGTTCAGTCGCTACATGCTGAAAATGATGTGCTTCATCAATTATAACTTCCTGATAATCAGGCAAGATTTTTTCTTCTCTTTCAATATCAGATAGCAGCATTGCATGATTCGTTATGATAACATTCGCTTCTGATGCTTTTGCCCTTGCTGTTTGATAGAAACATTTCGAAGAGAACGGGTTATTATGGAAGGATGAATTGTCTACATGTAGGTTCTCCCATAATGTTCTTCCACCAGATGGAAGGTTTAACTCGTCCACATCACCAGTTTCTGTTTGTGTTAACCAAATTAATATTTGGGCCTTCGTCAATATAAAGTCATAATTATCATCTAAGTCTTTTAGTGATTGTTCAAACTTTTGCAAACATAAATAATGGCGCTGCCCCTTTAATATCGTTGCTGTAAAAGGAAACGGTAAAACCTTCAGTAAAAAAGGAATTTCTTTTTCAAGTATTTGCGTTTGTAAATGATTTGTATGTGTGCTGACAATTAACGGTCTTTTCTCTTTTATTGAGTGTATTAAAGCAGGTACAAGGTATCCAATTGTTTTTCCACTTCCAGTACCAGCTTCAATGATACTATGTTGATGCGTTGTTAATGCGTCCAATACTTCACTCATCATTTTAAGCTGCCCAGATCGTACACGATAGGTTGGTAATACTTTTGAGATGCTTTCCCGTTCTTTAGTAAAGATATTTAAAATGTTATCATGTTCTAATTCAACCCTTTTTTCTCCCAGCTCCATAGTGTCATTTTGCTGTTTGATCGCAATTGTTCGAACAATTTCTACATTGGGATTTACTTGTTCTTTTAACGTTAGAAGTTTCTTTGATAGAAAATCTTCAAGTATTTCCTCTACATCGCTTATAAAAGAGCCTGCCAGTTTTATTAGCTGCTGTATGGTAATAGTTGGCAAGTCATTTAACTTTTTAAAAATATGTAATAATAATAATGCTGTTGCTTCAGCATCACTATCAGCTCGATGAGGATTAACATGCAGCATATTAAATTCATCACTTAGATCAGATAATTTATAGCTTTTTTCAGTAGGAAAAGCCATTCTCGTTAATTCCACTGTGTCAAGAACTGGCCCTGAAAAATAATAACCATAACTTTTAAACTCTTCTTGTAAAAAAGACAAATCGAAATAGACATTATGGGCGACAAAAAAGGCATCAGATAACATGTTATGTAGTTCTTCGGCAATTTCACCAAATGTAGGAGCACCTTCCACCATATTATTTGAAATTCCTGTTAGTTGTTCAATAAAAGGTGGGATTTCTTGCATAGGATTAACAAAGCTCATATAACGATCAACAATTTTGCCATTCTCAATTGTTACAGCAGCAACTTGAATGATTTTGTCCCCTTTTTTAGGTGAATTACCAGTTGTTTCTATATCGATCACAACATAACGTTGTTCTTTCATAAAAAACACCTCAATTTATTTCAAAAACGTAAAACCGTCTTATTCATACTCTTTGCTGACTATTAGTTTACCCCAATACGTGCGAGTTTTAAATAACTTTACAATATACTAGGCTAATAACATTCATTTTTTTGGGTATTTCAATAAAATAAAAAAGACCTACTCATATAATGACTTCTCTCATGGAAAAAGTTAAAAATATTGAAAGTCATTTTGAGTCAGGTCTTTTTTGTTTTGTTATAGAATTGTTGCAGCTGGTTCTTGACCTAAAATTTCTACAATTTTATTATTTTCATCCATAATAGCAATCTTCGGTTGATGAGTAGATAGTTTCTCTTCTTGTACCATTGTATAAGTAAGAATAATAACTATGTCTCCTTCTTGAACAAGCCTTGCAGCAGCACCATTTAAACAAACAACTCCACTGCCTCTTTTACCTGGAATGATATATGTCTCAAATCGTGCACCGTTGTTATTATTAACGATTTGCACTTTTTCGTTTGCAACCATACCGACAGCATCGATAATGTCTTCGTCTATTGTTATACTACCTACGTAATTTAAATTAGCCTCTGTTACACGAGCACGATGTATTTTAGCATTTAACATTGTACGAAACATTTGGCTCTCCCTCATTTCATATATTTATCTCTCTATTTTCACACTCTAACTGAGCTATTCATTTTAGCAATTAAACTTCAATCGTTATATTATCAATTAGTCTTGCATTTGTAAACTTCACAGCGACAGCAATGATAATATTTCCATGAAGTACCTCAATTTCCTCTAGCTTTGGATAATTAAGGATTTCAATATAATCAATCTTTCCTGATGTATTAGCTGAAATAATGGAAGTAACAAGTTCAATTACTTTTTGTTTACTTCGTTCTCCATTTAAGATCAATTCCTTTGCTTCACATAAGCTTTTATATAAAGCTGTTGCTTCATTTCTTTCACGATCATTTAAGTTAACATTACGTGAGCTTTTTGCTAATCCGTCTTCTTCCCTAATTGTCGGAACAGCTACTAAATCAATTGGAAAGTTAAACTCACTTATCAACCCGTCTATAACCGCTACTTGTTGGGCATCCTTCATGCCAAAATAAGCTCTGTCAGGTTGAACCATGTTAAATAATTTCGTTAAAACTGTTGCAACTCCATCAAAATGTCCTGTTCTTGATCTTCCACATAATACATCTATCCTCTTTTTAACAATGACCGTATAAGCAGTTTCATCAGGATACATCTCTTTTACAGGTGGAGTAAAGATAAGATCAACACCTGCCTGCTCTGCTAGTTCCTGGTCTCTTTCGGCATTTCTTGGGTACGAATCAAAATCTTCATTTGGTCCAAATTGTAGAGGATTAACAAATATGCTTAACACGACAATATCGTTCTCTTTTCTTGCTTCTTCTAAAAGCTTTAAGTGACCTTCGTGTAAATAACCCATTGTTGGTACAAAACCGATTGTTAGATTTTCTTGTTTAAATAAACGTATTTCATTTCTTAATTCCTGGATTGTACTGACAATGTTCATTTCTTTATTCCTCCATATAAGCTGTGTAGCTCTTCCTCCTTCATGTTAAAGGAGTGTTTCTCCTCCGGAAAGCTTCTGCTTTTCACCTCTGCAACATATTGTGAAATTGCAGATATCGTTGTTTCAGCTATAGAGGCATATTGTTTTACAAATTTCGGAACATAACCTGAACCGTACCCTACTAGATCATGATATACTAACACTTGACCGTCCGTTTGACGCCCTGCACCAATACCAATTGTTGGGATTGAAAGTAATCTTGTTATCTCAAGCGCTAACTGCTGTGGAACACATTCTAAAACTAGAGCTATTGCCCCTGCAGCTTGACATTTTTTAGCATCTTCAATTAGCTTTCGAGCTGCCTCTGCATCTTTTCCTTGAACTTTGTATCCCCCTAGGACATTAACTGACTGAGGTGTTAACCCAAGATGAGCAACAACTGGTATTCCACCAAAAGTAAGCGCTTCAATTATAGGAGTAACACCATCTGCACCCTCTACCTTTACAGCATCTGCTCCACCTTCCTGCATAATTCTTGCAGCGTTTTTTAAAGATTCATCCTTTGAAAGGTGATAAGACATAAACGGCATATCTGTTACAACAAATGTATCTTTTGCTCCTCTTTTTACTGCTTTCGTATGATGAATCATATCGTTAACAGTAACAGGTATTGTGGAGTCATACCCTAACACAACCATTCCTAATGAATCTCCAACAAGAATCATATCAACTCCGGCGATTTCAGCTTGTTTTGCACTTGGAAAATCGTAAGCCGTCAGCATTGAGATTGGTTCATTTTTTTCTTTCATTTTCATAAAATCTTGTCTTGTTTTCATAATTTCCCCTCCAGATTTAGCATGTAAATCCATTCTTGTATAAAGACAACATTGGATTACTTATGATAAATGGGTAGTTCGTAATGAGAAAGCATTGGTAGGAGAGAGAATGAAATATCCGATTTTAAATTTATCATGATTGTTATAGGTTTGTTTTACCTCAATCATTAAACATAAAAAATCCTTCATATCGACAAAGATAGAAGGATTGTAGACTATTCGTTCGGTTTCATCCCTCTGTCCTAGTCCTTCTTGGATCAAGGCAGATAATTTTCAAAATTTTATTTGACCTTATTATTACTATTTACATTAATAAAGGTCTTCAACAAACTATTCTTTATCACAAGGTGTAGTTCATAAGATACTACCCAAAAAAAGTATAGCAGAAAATTTTACTAATTACTATCGTTATCTATCATAGCAAATCACACAGGTTAAGCTGTCTATTTCAACTCAATATCAGCTGAATAAATTTCTTTAATACTTCCATCACTAGTCTCAATTAGTAGAACACCGTTATGATCAATACCAATTGCCTTCCCTTCTACTGACCCATTAAGAGTCCTTGCCACCATTTTTTTATTCAAACTAATGGCATAGCCCTCCCATAACAGCTTAATTGGATGAAAGCCCTGCGAAAGGTATAACGAATATAACCCTTCAAATTTCAATAATATCGTTTGAATAAATAGAGCTCTTTCCCAATGCTTTCCTGTTTCAATTCCTATTGATGTGGCAATCTGCTGTAGTTCCTCAGGAAAGTCTTCAACCTTTTGATTCACATTAATACCCGTTCCAATAATTACGGAGTGAACTTGATCTGCCTCCGCCTGCAGTTCAGTTAATATCCCCACAACTTTTTTCCCGTTAATTAATATATCATTAGGCCATTTAATATCCGGCTTAACCGGAGTTAGTTCTTCAATTGCTTGAACGATAGCTACAGCTGTTAAGAGAGTTAATTGCGGAGTAGAATGAATAGGAATGTTTGGTCTAATAATCAAACTCATCCAAATACCTGTACCACTTGGAGAGTACCATTCTCTTGCCATACGGCCTCTTCCATTTGTTTGTTGGTCAGCAACAACAATAGTCCCTTCCGGAGCTCCATTACCTGCCAATGTTTGAGCAATCTTCTGTGTTGATGTAACAGTTTCTTCAAAATGGACGTGACGCCCTAATGTTTTTGTCTTTAATCCAATTTGAATTTCATTGCTACTTATTTTGTTTGGTTTTTTCGTGATGCGATATCCCAAGCGCCTTACAGCTTCTAACTCATATCCATCTTTTCTTAACTCTTCTATATGTTTCCAAACAGCCGTTCTTGAGCAGCCAATATATTCACTTATTTTTTGTCCAGATACGAATTCTCCCTCTGCATTTGAAAAAGCTTCTAGTAATTTTGTTCGAAGTTCTGATTGCATTTTAATACCCACTCCTTTATTGCTGACCTTTCATTTTCTAAATTATCTAGTATAATTTCTCTTTCTATTTCTGAAATAAGTTTTGCTACCCAAGGACCTGGTTTCTTTTTCATGATTTTAATTAATTCATGTCCTGTAATATCTAATTGATTCTTATTTTGAATAGGCAGCCTATGGAGTGAGTCTTTCACAGCATTAATATTCTCGTTTAACATATTCGGGTCATCTATAATAGAGCGAATACGTTCAACAGAGAGTGCACAGTCAGATCCAGCTTCATACAATAACAAGCTTGTCCATGATTTCTCTTGTTGAAGTAATATTAGAAATTTTATATTTTTTTCAACTATTTTAATCAGCTTAACCGGAAGTTTCCATTTTCTTAAGTATTTCTCTACTGAGGGAGGTTCGACCTTATATGTAATCATTGTCCATAAGTCTTCTCTTGTTGAAAGAAAGTCTAACTGAAAAGATGCTAAAATTTTTAACTGCTGCTCTTTTTCAGTCATACCAGGCAAATAGTTATTCATCTGACAATCAATTAGTGTCTGTATGGCAGCTTTATAATGAGCACCTTGAAAAAGCTTTTCAATTTCTACTGTTTTTCTTTCTACTGAAATTGCATCTAACAGATAAACAAGCTCTTTTAAGGCTGCTTTTGTCTCTTGACATAAAGTAAATCCTAATTGACTAACAAAACGAACCGCTCTAAGCATTCGAAGTGCGTCCTCAGAAAATCTTTCTGACGGAGAATCAACGGTCTTTATTACTTTTTCTTTTAAGTGCTTTCTTCCATCAAAATAGTCATAAATAGTGCCCTCAATATCCATCGCCATCGCATTAATGGTAAAATCCCTGCGTCTTAAATCTTCTTTTAATGAAGATATAAATGAAACAGATTTTGGCCTACGAAAATCATCATAGCCTGTTTCAGCTCTATAAGTTGTAACTTCGAATGATTTATTATTATGTAGCACGATAATCGTTCCATGTTCTGCTCCAACATCGACCGTTTTAGAGAAAATTTGTTTAATTTCATCAGGCTTAGCTGAGGTTGCAATGTCAATATCTCCAATTTCTCTTTTTAGCAAGTAATCACGTACAGCTCCACCAACATAAAATGCCTCAAAGTCTGAGTTATGTAAATTTTCTAATATGGGTTTTGCTTCATAAAATGGGGTCTCCACTTTTTACACCTTCATTTAATAGTTCATAGTAAATTGATTCGTATTGCGTTACAACCTTATCTGAATGAAATAATTGTGTCGCACTATTTTTTGCGTTTTCTGACATAGACTTATGTAATTCACTATTTGATAAAAGATGTATAGCGTGAAAAGCAACCGTATCAATGTCACCTACTTCACAGATGTATCCTGTTTCACCTTCTTTAATGACTTCAGGAATTCCTCCTGCATTTGTTCCAATACTAGGAACACCACATGCCATTGCTTCAAGTAAAACCAAACCAAAACTTTCCTTTTCTGAAAGTAATAAGATAAGATCACTAATTGAATATAAGTCTTCCAAGCTATCTTGTTTTCCCAAGAAAAGAACTTTTTCAGATAACCCTAATTCTTTAACTAGCTTATTTACAAAAGACATTTCTGGGCCATCACCAACTAGAAGAAGCTTTGCTTTTACTTTTCTTTGGATTTTCTGGAAAGAATAAATCACATCTTGAACACGCTTCACTTTTCTGAAGTTTGAAACATGAATAATTACTTTCTCTTCCTCGAGGATCCCATACTCTTCCTTTAGATAAGAGGCATCCTTCTTATAATAAACACGATCATCGATAAAGTTGTAAACTGTTTCTATTTCTTTCTTAGGTTGAAGTAGTTCATAGGTTTGTTGAACGAGTGCATTAGATACAGCTGTCACTCGGTCTGATGACTCAATTCCAAAGCGAATCATATCTGCAAGCGATTGATCATAGCCTAAAACAGTAATATCAGTACCATGAAGTGTAGTAACTATTTTCAAATCTTTGTTAACCATTTGCTTAGCTAAGTATGCACAGATTGCATGTGGTATTGCATAATGCACATGTAATATATCAAGATCTTCTCGGTTTGCAACCTCAGCCATTTTACTTGCCAACGCTAAGTCGTATGGTGGGTATTTAAATACCGAATATTGATTTACTTCCACCTCGTGAAATGTGATATTGCAATACACCTTATTTAACCGAAATGGTAAGCTTGAGGTGATAAAGTGAATTTCATGACCTTTTTCAGCTAAGAGCTTTCCAAGCTCGGTAGCAACAACTCCAGAGCCTCCAACAGAAGGGTAACAAGTAATTCCTATTTTTAATTTTTGTTTCATTCGTTATCACCTATTAAATCCTTTGAAAGTAAGATTGGTTTTTTCGTTATAAATCCTTCTGCATACATTACACCAACCTCTTTTCCATATAATCTTTCTCTACTTTCAACAGCTTCTATATAGCCATTAGTAAGGGGTGTTTCTGTTGAACCTTGAACTTTTTCAAACTGACTGGAATATGCTTTTAAGCTTTCTATTTTTTGTTCAATTGTTTCTGATATGTTAATAACGAAATCGGGTTTATGAAATCCATTGATCATATAAAAATAGAGATTCTTTACTCGATGAGACGACTGTCCTAGAAGATCTTGATAATTTTTAATTCCTGCTGAAAAAACCGCCTCTTCAACTAGCCTAGAGCAATGTCCATGGTCCGGGTGACGATCATCAAAATATGGGGCAAAAACGACTTTTGGCTCATATTTTCTAATAATCGTTACAATCTCTTTAATAGAAGAATCCAGCATATATAAACCTCTATCAGGAAGTGACAACTGAATTCTCTCTGATAGTCCAATAATATCTCCAGCTCTTTTTGCTTCTTCTTGGCGAATGGCTACAGTTCCATTGGAAGATAATTCCGCTTTGGTCAAATCACAAATTCCAATTTTCAAGCCAGCTTTGGCATACTTAGCAATTGTACCACCCATACCTATCTCAACATCATCAGGATGAGCACCAATTGCAAGAATATCTAATCTATTACTCATTTTCTTCTCCCTATTCATATCTAAAGGAATGATTATTTTTCAAATCATTCTGGTTATTTGAATTACTTTTTATCATGAATAACATTACGCCATTGAAAATCCCCACGATCTAAACCCCGAACTAATATTTCAGCTGTCCCCATATTGGTAGCTAGTGGAATGGAATATACATCACAAAGACGAATAAGTGCTGTGATGTCCGGTTCATGAGGTTGTGCAGTTAAAGGATCTCGAAAGAAAATAACCATGTCCATTTCATTTTTTGCAATTAATGCACCAATTTCCTGATCTCCTCCAAGTGGGCCTGACTGAAAGCGGTGAATAGATAAACCTGTAGCCTCCTGAATGCGGAGACCTGTAGTACCTGTTGCAAACAATTCATGTTCTTTAAAAATCGGTTGATATGCCATAACAAATTGTACAAGATCTGTTTTCTTTTTATCGTGAGCAATTAGCGCAATTTTCATTTATATTTCCCCTTTTACTCAATAATATTTTCAAGTCCATACACTAGCAAATCGATTTTCATCACGTTTTCAACTGCTAATTTCACACCAGACATAAATGAAGCACGATTATATGAGTCATGACGAATTTTTAACGTCTGTCCATCTCCTCCAAATAGAACCTCCTGATGGGCAATTAATCCTGGAAGTCGAACGCTATGTAGACGAATTCCATTTAAATTAGCTCCTCGTGCTCCTTCAATAATTTCTTTTTCATCCGGATGTCCTTGTTGCTTTTCTTCACGTACAGCTGAAATCATTTCTGCTGTTTTGATTCCTGTACCAGATGGAGCGTCTAATTTTTGATCATGATGTTGTTCAATAATCTCGACATCTTGAAAATATTTCGCAGCAATCTGTGAAAATTTCATCATTAAAATAGCACCAATTGCAAAATTCGGAGCAATAATTGCACCTATTCCTTTTTCTTCTGTTAATTGTTGCAGTTCATTTAGATCCTTTTCAGAAAAACCAGTTGTACCTACTACTGGTCTAACACCATTCTGTAATGCTTTTTTTGTATGTACTTTCCCAATCTCAGGTGTTGTCAAATCAATGAGTACATCGGGGTTTGTCTCAAAAAAGCATTTATCAATGTCTGTATAGATTGGTACATCAGCAGTGAAACCTTCAAGCTCATTAAGTCTCATACCTTCATATTTATGGTCTATTACACCCACTAGCTGGAAATGTTCGGTTTCTTCAACAAGCTTTACAGCCTCGCTTCCCATTCTTCCACGAGCACCAGCAATAACAATTTTCACTTCTGACATTTTTAAAACTCCTTTATTTTTCTTTTCTCGTCCATCGATCTTTATCTCTAGTATTGAATTTATTCATCACCATATCATGAGCTTCTTCCAAATCTATGTTTAATGAATTTGCTAAACAAATAAGAACAAATAAAACATCTCCGACTTCTTCTTCGATCTTTTTCTCTTCTTCAGTTGTCTTTTTCGGTTTTTCGCCATATGTATGGTTAATTTCCCTAGCAAGTTCACCTACTTCTTCTGTAATCCGAGCCATCATGGCTAATGGTGAAAAATATCCTTCTTTAAATTGACCGATATAATCGTCAACATCCTTTTGAAGGTCCTTCATTGTTTTATGTTCCATTTTATTCACCTCATCTTTACAATTCAATGTTAGCTAATACCAAATAAATTTACAATTATTTCGTCACGTTTTTATCAAAATTTGCACCTTGACATTCTATCAATTATAATATTAACGCTAAGAATGAATTGTAGGGGTGGAGTATGTTTCAGGATTTAAGATTAAAAAACATTATTTTTATTCTAATTGGCTCGGGTATTTTTGGATTTGGTCTTGTTCATTTTAATATTCAAAATAATTTAGCAGAAGGTGGATTTACAGGTATTACACTTTTGCTTTATTTTCTATTCAATTTTGATCCATCCATTTCTAACTTAATTCTAAATATACCATTATTTTTTATAGGCTGGCGTGTATTGGGTAAAACATCCTTCATCTATACGGTTATCGGAACAGTCAGTTTGTCCGTTTTTTTATGGATTTTTCAACGCTTTCAAATTAATATGCCATTAAATGACGATCTAACTCTTGCGGCCCTATTTGCTGGAGTTTCCCTAGGTATTGGTTTAGGTACGATATTTCGGTATGGAGGAACAACAGGTGGAGTGGATATCATTGCCAGATTAGCTCATCGTTATATAGGTTGGAGTATGGGGAAGACGATGTTTTTATTTGACCTTTGTGTAATAACTATTTCCTGGATTGCTTATCTTTCCTATAAAGAAGCAATGTACACACTTGTGGCTGTATTTGTAGGTGCACGTGTGATCGATTTTATGCAAGAAGGAGCATATGCTGCAAAAGGAGCTACAATTATCTCAAATTACCCTGACGAAATTTCTTCTAGAATTATGAAGGAAATGGATCGTGGGGTAACAATATTGAAAGGACAAGGTTCTTTCTCAAAGCAAGATCGAAATGTTCTTTATTGTGTTGTAGGCAAAAATGAAATTGTCCGCTTAAAAAATGTTATTACTTCCGTTGATCCTCATGCCTTTGTGGCCGTAAGTGATGTTCATGATGTTTTAGGAGAAGGATTTACATTAGATGAAAATAAAAAGCCGATTTCAAGATAAAGCTAGATTTAATGGACAAGAAGAGCGTGAAAATTTCTACGCTCTTCCATTTTTATTGCTTTTCTTTTTCACGTTTTGGCTGCTTCTCTTTCTCTCCTCGGTACTTTTTCCAGCCAGAATATGATAGAGCTAATAAAATGACACTTCCTGTTGATATCATAACCCAAAGTAAAGAGGGATCTGCTTCATCTTCTTTCACTCTATCAAAAATAGCTTTTAACTCTTCCTCCATTACAGTAAGTTGCTTCACTCTACTCGTAACTGGTATTTCATGAAATAACCGATCCTCAACTACCGATATATGGGCATCCATACGCTTAATTCGTTGAAAGTCTAGGTCAACTTGGATGCTTGGATAAATTACCTCATAAAGAGATAAGAATTCGTTAAAATCATGTTGAAATGACTCCTTATCACCTTGTTCAACATCACTTTTCATTTGTGAGAATGTTTCCATGATTGATGTTTCCATTGAACCCCATAATGGCTGATGCTCAGAAACCATTGCATCAACTACTAAACGAAATTTGGTTAATGATCTGACTTTCTCAATTGTACTTACTTTTTCGTTTAACAATAGATCTTGAGCAGTTTTTTGTGTATTAGTTATGGTACGGTAATGGTCTAAAGACATAACATTTCGATCAATAGGTATTTCTTCGAATTTAACTGTAAAGTAATTAAGTAATTGGGCAGACTCTTCAAAGCGCTCTTGCTTAGCTAGTTGTAGGGCCGTATCGGAAATTTTATTTAAAGACTTCCAATCATATGTTTCGGCTGCAAATACTGGTTTTATATGAAACAGCAACATACCAATTATAATAGTGAGTAATAATTTCTTCATCCTTGTCCCCCCTAGAACTTCTATTAAAAATCGTATGACAGTGTGGACAAGGATAGACCATATTTTTTCTATTTAACGTAATTTAGAAAATAATTAGATATAACTCAAACACTATAACAACCTAACGTAACTTACTATTCAAAATTCTACTCTATTAGTAACAAAAAAGCCTAGCAAATAAATGCTAAGCTTTACAATTGAAGTTTTCCAGAAGATTTTCTGATAACAAAATAATAGCCTAGGAAAATGGAAATTAAACTTAGCCAAAATGTCATATAACCAATTTGATTCATATAATCCATTAACATGCTGTAACGTGGCATCATCTCAAACACATAGTCAATTACATCATTATGTAAGGTCCATATTGCGGCAACAATTAAGTGCCAAGCTTTAAAGCGATAGTATGGAGCATAAAGTAAACCTTGAATTGCCATACCAAAGTGAGAAGCAATTAACATATATCCTTCCCATGGAAGTGAGCCATTTACTAACAGAACAAGAAGGTTCATAATAACAGCCCAAATACCATATTTAAATAATGTTACAATAGCCAGGGCTTCAATCAAGGGTAAATTTTTCTTCATTAAAAAAGCTGCCACAACGATTAAAAAGAACAGGCTTGCTGTTGGACTATCCGGAACGAATATGTAGAAATGGGCAGGAGTATCAGCTAATTGATACCTATACCAATAGTATCCATAAACTGTCCCAAAAAAATTAATAAGTACCATTATGAAAATAATCGGCTTTTGACCTAATAAATATTGAAACCATTTCATTTTTCACACACCAGACTTATTAGATTTCGATAGCTAGTATAGATCGTTTTTTTAATAATATAACACAATAAAGCTCTCAACAAAAAAAGCTGACATAAGTCAGCTTTTTACTTAGATGTAACACCAGAAATAAATTCTGATAGTACTTTTAATTCTTCGTCAGTACCTTTAAAGACTCCAGCAGGCATGCTACCTTGACCATTTTTAGCAATATCAGCTATAGCATCCGGTTCTAATCCGTTATCGACAAGAGCTTTACCTGCAGCTCCACCTTCTAGATTATCACCATGACATGAAATACAGCCTTGCTCCTGGTAAATAGCATATCCTTCAGATTCTTTATCAATTTCTGCTTCAGCCTTAATTTTCCCTTGTTCAGCTGCTGCTTCCCAGTCATGTGTAACAACAGATTCCCAAGTAAGGAAAAACGTTGCTGCAATACCAAGAATCATCATACCAACTGCAACAGGACGCTTTGCAGGACGACGCTCAGGACCACGATCTAAAAATGGTGCAAGCATTAATCCACCAAAAGCAAGTCCTGGAATAACAATTGCTCCAATAACTGTGTATGGACCAGATGCAAAAGAGTATTTTAATAATTGGTATAAGAATAAGAAGTACCAGTCTGGTAATGGAATATAACCTGAATCAGTAGGATCTGCAACACGCTCAAGTGGTGATGGATGCGCTACTGTTAAACATAAAAAACCGATTAAGAAAACAGCACCTACTAACCACTCCTTAAGAAGGAAGTTTGGCCAGAATGCCTCTGTTTTCCCAGGATATTCAGAATAATCCTTCGGAATGTTTGGTTTTCTCTCAGCTGAAATACGAGAGTCACCGACAAATTTCATACCTTTTCCGCGATGCATGATTTCCCCTCCTTACTAAGGTGGTTTCCCGTTAACATTACAATAAGATTTTAATCAGTAAATCTTATAGAGGACCAGAAATACCTTGTTTACGTATCATCACAAAGTGTGCTGCCATTAAACCAAATAGAGCAGCCGGTAAGAAAAAGACATGGATTGCAAAGAAACGAGTAAGTGTTTGAGCACCTACAATTTCCGGATGTCCAGAAAGCAATGTCTTAACCGTTGGTCCGATAAGTGGTACTGATTCTGCAATTTGCAGTGTAACTTTTGTTGCAAATAGAGCTTTCATATCCCAAGGTAATAAATAACCTGTTAAACCAAGACCAAGCATAACAAAGAAAATAAGTACGCCTACTACCCAGTTTAATTCACGTGGTTTTTTATAAGCACCTTGGAAAAAGACACGTAGTGTATGTAGGAACATCATAACGATAACAAGACTAGCTCCCCAGTGATGCATACCACGTACAATTTGTCCGAATGCCACTTCGTTTTGTAAGTAGAATACAGATTCCCAAGCATTTTTAATATCCGGAACATAGTACATTGTTAGAAACATACCAGATAAAACTTGGATAACTGTAACAAAGAATGTTAATCCGCCGAAGCAATATACAAAGGCAGAAAAATGGTGTGCAGGGTTTACGTGTTCAGGAACTTCATGGTCAGCAATATCGCGCCACATAGGCGTAATATCTAAACGTTCGTCAACCCAATCATAAATTTTGTTAAGCAATTGATTACGCCTCCCCTCGTGGTTTTGCTTTACCTAAGAATAAATAGCCGTCTTTTACTTCATGTACGTAGACATCAAGTGGTGCAAGAGGCGGTGTTCCTGGAACATTTGTGCCGTCTTTTTCATATAGCCCGTAGTGACACGGACAGAAAAATTTGTTCGGATTTGAAGGATCATTGTTCCAACCGACAGTACAGCCTAAATGCTTACAGATTGGTGATAAAGCCGTAATTTTGTCACCTTCTTTAAAAACCCAAGCTGATTTTGTTTCTTCTGATTCGTACCAAGCATCTTTTTGTTTGATTTTAAAGTCAAAGCGTTGAGGTTCTTCCGTTATTTCGTCAACCTTTACAACTTGAACTAGGTCTGTTTCCTCTGCTGGTCGGAGCACAGGGTCAAGTGCGAAGCGAACCATTGGCATAAGCATACCTGCAGCCATGAAACCGCCTACACCAGTAAGCGTGTAGTTTAAGAATTGACGTCTAGAAACTCGATGTTTTTTCTCGCTCATCATTTTCCCCCCTCTATCTTAAGCTCTGTCCGGTACGTACGGACATACGGAAATAACATATAAAACTAGGACATACTCATGATATATCAATCTTCTCATGAGGTCAATAAAATCCTGATTTCTAATCCTGGAAATGAAAAGGTTTTTATGATTTATTCCAAGATTGTAATAAAATGTTCAAAATTTGTTCGATTTGGTCTTGTAAGAGCTTCCTTTTTAACTGATCATCCATGTGTTCCAACGGCATAGAAGGGAGCCAAATAAGTTGTCCATTTTGATCATCCCCTCCTTTATCTTTTAATTTTTCATCGCTAGTTAGGAAAATTACATGTTTAAATTCCTTTTGTAACTCCTCTCCCCACTTCGATAAATCTTCAACAACAGTAGATGAGTTTTGCAGATATGAAAAACTAGGAAAGAGAAACACTCTGCCTTTCAATTGTCTTTCTAATTCAGTACTAACAAGACTAATAAATTCTCCTTTAGATACCGTGTGTTTAAAATCTGAATCTACCGAAACTGATATTAATGGGATAATGGCCGTATCAATGTACTCTTTTGATTGATTATATAAATCTACATCACTTGAATTCCACTTCAATTCATTCAACTCCCTGCAATAATTTTTTACTATGTACATATTATAATGCTTATATAATAAATTGTTAAATACTGAATAAGTTCAATAAAAAAACCCTCTTATAGAGGGCGTGTATTTGTATAGCTACTTACTGTTTAATTGATTTAATTGATAAGTTAACTTTTGAAAGCTCTCTTTGTCTTGTCGATCCAATGCCTCATCAATTAATTTTAGAAGTTTTTCTTTTTGAAAGCTCTGGATAGAATGTTCAAGAACTTTCTCTGCAATTTCCCGGTCTTTTTCATTTTCATTTAAATGCTCAGGCATATAAGGATTTGACTCAAGAACTGCTGCATATTGTGGTGATTGGTAAGAAGATCTGAAATTTAGTTGAATAAAAAGCTCTTCCTCTTTATTTAATCGAATATCATGAAACGATTTTTCTGCATCAGTTGTCATGACATTCTCTTTGTAAAAGCGAAATGGCACTTCTTCAACACAGTGAGTTGACATAATAATTCCTCTTGGACAATATTGAGCTTGCTCAACAAAATGTACTTTTTCCATTAGAGTGTCATGACTCATTAAATAATTTAAGATCCACACACATTCTCTTCTCTTTAGTTGATAATGGTTTAAAAACCACCTGATGAAGTCTTTCTTTTCATGGACAGATACAGGGGCCACCATACAATTCCCTCCTCTGCAGTTCAGATTATTCTTACTTTGATAATTCCACAAAATAAAAATAAAATCCTTCTCATTTCCATTAAAACTCATCTTCTAATTGTAGCAAAATCTCACCGTATTCGACATTTGAAGGATCTTGCTTTAATAATTCCTTAAAAATATTCTTCGCTTGTTCTCTTAGACCTTCTTCTAATAAGAAGTACCCATATTCCTGTAAAAAATCTCGTTGTTCCTTGAAAAAATTATATGCAAGTTGATAATGGTTTAATGCCTGTGTATACTCTTCTTTTTGATGATAAGCTCGTGCTAAATTCCATTCAAACTGCGGGTCTTCTTCTCCATATCGTTTACTTTCATTTATAAGGTCAATCACATCATCATACCTTTCGTCTTGAAGAAAGATATGTGACAGTGTAATCGCTGCTTCAATATGTCCAGGGTCGATAGCAAGAGATTCACGTAATAATTGTTCAGCCTCTTCCATTTGACCAGATTTTATAGCTACTTTTCCTCCAAATAAGAAAAGATCTTTATTATACTCATCTACCTTTATTCCTTCTTGTACAGTTTCTAAGCTTTCTTGTAATAATTCTTCATGTTCATAAGCCTTCGCTAAGTATAAATATAATGATGAATAATATGGATCGGCTTCCTTTAGTGCAAGAAATTGTTGAATAGAAGTTTTGTAAAAGCCTCCTTGAAAGGCTGTAAAACCATATCCAAAAAGAGTATCTGCATCTTCCTGTATGTCTATAGCTTCCTTATAATGCTCCAAGGCATCCTCAAATTCCCCATTTGCGCTTAAACATTCTGCCAACCTTTGATGAATAATAACGCCCGAAACTGTATTATGCTGTTTTACAAGCATTTCGAAGTAAGGAATTGCTTGCTTGTACTTACCCTGATGAAAATAAAGTTCTCCAAGAGCAAAATCAAGAATAGGCTCCTGCGGTAATAACAGCTTAGCTTCTTTTAGCTTTTGTTCACTTACTTCTGCTAGTCCTTGCATTTGATACAAATCTGCCAATAGAAGAAGTGCCTGTGGATAGGACTCATTATCATTCGTGATCGTGTTAAGCAAATCAATGGCTTCTTCCTCTTTTTCTAAATCTAACTTTAGTTCAGCTAAAAACAAGGTTACTTGCGTTTCCTCGGGATAAAGGAAATGAAGTTCTTCAACCATTTCATGTGCACGGTCGACAATACCCCATTGATAATATTGATCAGCTAAATGCAGTTTTTCCTCATCATGTAGAGTAGGTGTTATATTTTCTAATAAGTTTAATCCTTCTTGAGTTTGACCCTTATTTACAAGATTTATTGCTTCGGTTAATACTTGGTTAAACATACATTTTCCTTTCTCTTCTAACAATGGTTTATTTATTTCATATATACTCAATCTTTATCATACATCAAAAGGAAACAGTTTGTGGTATAAAACGACCTGAGATTGGGATAAAACATTCTTCCCCGGTGCCAGGTTGGAAAGTGATGTCACCATTAACATTAATGATCTTGCCATGATGTGATGTAAATGCTGGAGAATTCAGTTCATTATTTATCATTGGCTTCCCATCAGTATGATAGTTCATTTCATCAAGTAGATATAAATTATAATTGAGTTGTCCACCTACGCGAATATCGCCTTTCGCAGGATATACTCCCAATCTCATCAAAACATTCTTAGAAAGGGGCACCCCAGGCTCTAAACAGGTATCAATGGATGAAAGGCGATTTTCATTCATTTGTTTTACCCATTCCTGTAAAAGTTTTTGTTTTTTATAAGTTGTTAATTCTTCATCTGCTATATAAGGGATAAGTGTTATTGGATTTGAAAACATGGCATCTCTTATCCAGCCCCATGACTTTGAATCTATCTTATCACCTTTGCCCAGTTCAACAAAAATAATGGATATATTTTGTTGTTTACACTTTCTAATAAGTGATGGGGTAAGAGTTTTTAATGAAAGCTTAACTCCAATATAGTAATCAATTGGCGGGTTAATCATAAGATGCCTTCTTTGCTTTAATTTTGACAACAATTCCTTTTCATAATCAATATCTACCACTGTGAGAAGAGTTGTGCAGCCTTTTGCTAAGTACTGCATAAATGTACGTTTGAATTCTTTAAATGGAAGTAGTGAATGAAGATAAAAATCCAGCATAACATAGCCAGGGGTTAATAAATACGAACTTAAATCCATCCTTACAAACTTTATGTTATCCATAGAATGACGCATAAACTCAATTTTGTCTTGGTTGATTAATAAAGATGTTTTTTCAATTGAATTGTTTTTTAACAACTTTACTTTGTCCATAATATAACACACGATAAGGCGTCCCTCCTTCCATCTCCTTAAGACAAGCTATGATGAAAAATAAGCATTTATTCACATTGTTTTAACTTGATAAAACGCCTAAAAGAAGGGAAGGAAAGTTTATAAACTAAAAAAAGAGGGGGGATTCGAAGACTTGGTCTGAGGAGAACAGGCACCTCCACTAAAAAACAATGTTAGTTTTTAATTAACTCAAAAAAAAGAGATTGCTTTTGCATCCAAAAGCAATCTCTTTTACTTATTTGCTTAAACCAGTTAAATGATCAAAAAAGTTAGGATAAGAAACGTCGATTGACTCTGCATTTAATAGTTCAATCGGCTCTTCCGTTATACAAGACGCAATAGCAAGCATCATACCAATTCGATGGTCACCATGACTTGAAACTGTCGCATTTCCCTTTAAGTTTGTTTTGCCAGTAATAATCATTCCATCATCAGTAGCTTTAATTGCAGCTCCTATTTTTGTCAACTCACCTACAACTGTATCAATACGATTTGTTTCTTTAACTTTAAGCTCACTTGCATCCTTAATAATCGTTTCTCCCTCAGCTTGAGTTGCTAACAAGGCGATAACAGGAATTTCGTCTATTAATTTTGGGATTAAATCACCACTTATGGTTGTTCCCTTTAGAGAAGATGTTTTTATAATGATATCTGCCACTGGCTCAAAGGTTTCTTCTTTGCTTGGTATGATCTCCATTGTGGCACCCATCATTTCTAAAACATCAAGGATACCTGTTCTTGTAGGATTAATCCCAACGTTCTTCAAACGAATTTCACTGCTTGGAACGATGGCACCAGCTACGAGGAAGAATGCAGCTGAAGAAATATCGCCTGGAACAAAAATATTTGTTGCTTGCAAAGTTTGACCACCACGAACGGTTGCAGATCTTTCATCTTCCTTTACATCAACCCCGAAAGCTCGTAGCATTCTTTCCGTATGATCTCTTGATTTATGTGGCTCAGTGACAGTTGTTTCTTCACCAGCTGTGTTTAATCCAGCCAAAAGGATGGCAGATTTAACCTGTGCACTAGCTACTGGGGAATCATATTGAATACCTTTTAAACTGCCACCTCTAATTGAAATAGGGGTATATTGACCATTTTCTCTTCCATCAATGTTTGCTCCCATCATTGTCAGAGGTTTTGTTACTCTCGACATCGGTCTTTTAGCAATTGATTCATCCCCAATAATACAAGAATGAAACGGAGTCCCTGCTAATATCCCCATCATTAATCTAGTTGTTGTTCCAGAGTTACCAACATCTAATATATCAGATGGTTCTTGTAAACCATCCAACCCCTTTCCTTCAACTGTAACAAGGTCTTTTGATACATCAATTGATACACCCATTTTCTTAAAACAAAAAACCGTACTTAGGCAGTCCGCACCCATTAGAAAGTTTGAAATTTCGGTTTTTCCGTTAGCGATAGCTCCGAACATAACAGCTCGGTGTGAAATAGATTTATCACCAGGTATGTTAATTGAGCCAGTTAAACTAGTAACTTTTGATAATCTTTGAACTTCTGACATAATTCCACCTCTTCGATTATTAGAAAAAACTATGACAAAAACCTTAGTTTTTTAGTCCTGTCATCCATAAAAACTTGTAATTAAAGATCATAAAAATAATTATTTTTTATTTAGATCTACATAATAAATGTTTCATAAGCACAATACTTGTTAATACAGTCAATCGCTAGTTCACGATCTCGTTCTGTCTGAAAGCTTAACCTTAATACCCCATAGATTTCTTCACGTGTTTCAATAATTCGTATATTCGTTAAACTGATCTTTTCTTTTGCCAGATATCCAGTTATCTCAGAAATAACCCCGGGATAATCAGGTACATCAACAAATAAGTCATAAAATGACGGAATAGCTCCCTTTTGCTTCTCTGGCAGACCATCTCGATAATTCTTTGCATATTGAAAATATGAAAATAAATTATCAGCTTCTTCATTTGCAACAAACGCTTTTACACGCTCCATCTCTGAAATCCATTCATCAAATAAGTGTAATAAGGGTTCTTTATTATGGAGAAGAATATCTCGCCACATCGAAGGACTACTTGAGGCAATTCTCGTTATATCTCGAAAACCTCCAGCAGCTAGCCTCTTGACAAGTGGAAATTGCTCTTCATGATTTTTAGCCTGATAAACAAGGCTCGCAGCAACAATATGGGGAAAATGACTAATTACACCGGTAACTTCATCATGTTCATTTGGCGTCATTTCAATGAAATTAGCTTTCGTTCCTTCAAGAACACTTTTTAATAAATCAACATCATTCTGAGTTACATATTGGGAAGGAGTTAATATGTAAAAAGCATTCTCGAACAAATGTGGTTTTGCTGCTAATATTCCTGATTTATGAGAGCCAGCCATAGGATGACCGCCGATAAACTTAATTTTCCCATTTAAATGCTGATTTGCACATTCAACAATTTTCACTTTCGTACTTCCAACATCAGTTACAATAACATCTTTCTTCAGTTGTTCTGATTTTAATTGTTCTATAATTTGAGTTGTTTGTTGAACAGGGGTTGAGAGAAAAATCATATCTACCGATGATAGATCCGGGAAAAGCTTGGTGGCAATTTCATCAATCGCCCCAATCCTTTTTGCTAGATTAGCCTGATCTTCATTTATGTCAAAACCTAATATATGTATTGAAGGATCTTTTTGCTTAATTGATAATGCTATTGAGCCCCCAATTAATCCAAGACCTACTATATAAACTTCTTTCACCATAAAATATCACCTTTTTGTCCTATCATAAATTGAGGGTATATATCATTGCCTAAGAAAGAAGGTACTAATAATATGAGGATCAAATCTATCATATAAATTAGTACCCTTAAGATAAAGTTTATTGAACAAATTCCCTTAATGCTTCGATAATTTCTTCGTTTTGTTGACGATCTCCAACAGTTATACGTAGGTGGGTAGGAAACCCAAGAGCATTTCCGGACCTTACGATATATCCTTTTTTCAGTAATGCATTAAAAACTTCGTCAGAATCCCGATTAAAGTCAATTAAAATGAAGTTACCTTCAGAAGGATAATATGGAAGATTCAGTTCCTCACAGAAAGAGTAAAATTGTTGTAACCCTTCCTTATTTTTCCCCCGACATTCTTCCACAAACTGAGCATCATCTAAAGCTGCAATAGCGGCCACCTGAGCAACCCTGCTTGTATTAAAAGGTTCCCTAGCCGGTTCAATTTTTCGAATTAATTCTGCATTTGCAATGCCATAACCTATTCTTAACGATGCTAAGCCATAAGCTTTTGAGAATGTACGTAGAATCATTAAGTTAGGATAATCGTTAATGAATTCAACAGTTTCTGGATAATCTTCAGCTAAAACATATTCATAGTAGGCTTCATCTACTACAACAAGCACATGTTTAGGCACTTTATTTAAGAAATTAACTAAACTGTCTTTAGTAACATATGTACCTGTAGGGTTATTCGGTGTACATACCCATACAACCGTCGTGTTTTCATCTATTTGCAGAAGCATATTTTCTAAATCATGATTACCATCTACTAGTGGGACCTCACGGATTTCAGATCCTTCAATCACAGCATTGTGCTTATATTGAGGGAATGTTGGTGTGGCCATTATAGTATTAGAATCTGGGCTTAGTAACGCTCTACAAATAATTTGAACAACTTCATCTGACCCATTCCCAAAAATTAATTCTTGTTCTTGAACACCTACGTGAGCAGCTAGTTTTGTACGAAGTTCAGCACTATATCCATCTGGATAAATAGCAAGCTGACCCAATTCATCTACAATGGCTTGTTTAGCCTTAGGAGAACAACCATATGGGTTTTCATTAGACGCAAGCTTCACAACTTTTGTTAAATTATATTCTTTTTTTACTTCTTCCATTGGTTTTCCTGGCTGATATGGCTTTAGACTTAATAATTGTTCTTTTACACGCATAAATTACACCTCTTTTAAATAGAGGCTTTGTTAAACTTTACGGAAATACTAAATTTCTCTTGTATTTATCCATAAGTTTAACTAAGCCATTAATAAGTAAACATTTCTAATGTTTATTATCATAAAGTTTCATTTCATCTAAAGCAATTAAAATTTTGCTTTTCATTAAGAAACAAAGGTACGTGCAAAATTCTTAAATTCTTCTACAGCATCTCTTCGTGAATTCTCATCTAATAAAGAAGGTTGAAGTCGTTCAATTTCTCGAACTAAAGCACTACCAACAACAACTCCATCACACATATGTGCAAGCTGCTCCACCTGTTCCCTTGAAGAAACACCAAACCCTACAGCAACAGGAACTTTACTATGCTTTCTTACTTCCTCTAGAAAGGATGCAATAGAATCATCAAAATTTTTGCGTACTCCTGTAACGCCTAATGATGAAACACAATAAATAAAACCTTCTGCTGCCTCTGCAATCATCTTAATTCTACTAGAAGAAGTTGGAGCTACTAGAGAGATAAATGCAATAGAATACTCCTTACATTTTTCTCGAAGTTCCTCACTTTCTTCAAACGGAATATCTGGAATTAATAAACCGTCTATCGTGTTTTCCCGCAGTAAAGCGAAAAAGGATTCCTGATCTAATTGTAACACAGGATTATAATACGTAAATAGAATTATTGGAATATTCAACCCTTTTTTTCGCATTTCCGGCACGAGTTTGATTGCTTTTACAATATTCATACCATTTTTTAGTGACCGACTTGAGGCCTTCTGAATGACAGGGCCATCTGCAACAGGGTCCGAGTATGGTATCCCTAATTCAATTGCCGATGCTCCAGCTTCTTGTAAGGCAAGGGCTAAATCGATTGTTGCCTCAGAATTTGGATCTCCTGCAGTTATAAATGGAATGAATAATTGATTATTTATAGGTTGCTTAAATAGGGCTGTCATGCTTTTCCAACCTCCTTATAATGAGACATTAATGTGTGGACATCTTTATCTCCCCGACCGGATAAACAAATTAAGATGCTTTCCTCATTACCCATGTTTTTAGCATGTTCGAAAGCTGCTGAAAGGGCATGTGCTGACTCAATTGCTGCTAAAATCCCTTCTTCACGTGCTAAAAATTCTAATGCGTCTAACGCTTCCTGATCTGTCACACTTTCATATTTAACGCGGCCTGTATTAGCTAAGTGTGCATGTTCAGGACCTATTCCAGGATAATCGAGTCCGGCTGAGATGGAATAAGGTTCCGTTATTTGTCCATATTCATCTTGCAGTAGATAAGTTAATGAACCGTGAAGGACACCCCTTGTTCCTTTTGTAATTGTGGCTGCATGCATATCAGTTTCAACACCTTTTCCTGCAGCCTCAACACCTACTAAATCTACGTCTTCAGGTATAAAAGCAGCGAACATTCCAATTGCATTACTTCCACCACCAACACAAGCTATTACTTTAGTTGGTAGACTGCCTTCAATATGATAGAATTGATCCTTTGCTTCATCCCCTATGACCCTTTGAAACTCTCTCACAATATATGGATAAGGATGTGGACCAACCACTGAGCCTATAATGTAAAAATGATCTTCACAATGCTGTACCCAATATCTCATCGCTTCATTTGTAGCATCTTTTAGTGTTTTGTTTCCGCTTGTCACTGGAATTACTTCAGCTCCTAACAGCTGCATCCGAAAAACGTTTAATTCCTGACGGCGTACATCTTCTTCCCCCATAAACACTTTACATTCCATTCCAAATTTAGCCGCAACTGTTGCTGTTGCAACACCATGTTGACCAGCACCCGTTTCAGCAATCACCTTTGTTTTTCCCATTCGCTTTGCCAAAAGAACCTGACCAATGGCGTTATTAATTTTATGAGCTCCCGTATGATTTAAATCCTCACGCTTTAGATATACTTTTGCTCCACCTAATTTTCTTGTTATATTTCCTGCAAAAGTGACCGTTGTTGGTCTGCCAGAATATTCTTTTAATAAATATGAATATTCCTCTAAAAAGCTAGGATCTTGCATTGCTTCTTTATGTGCTTGTTCGATTTCTGCTAATGGACTCATTAAGGTTTCCGGTACAAAGCGACCTCCGAAATCGCCATAACGTCCATTTTTATCAGGATATATGTTCATGTTGTAACACCCTTTCCTCTATCAGTCTAATCTTTTCTTTACTTTTTTTTTGGTCAACTTCAATGCCACTAGATAAATCAATAGCCTGTGGATGATAGTTTAAAAGATTAGAAATATTCTCTTCATTAACACCGCCTGCAATAAAACAAATCTTATTATATTTTGCTGCAAATTCAAGGTAAACAGGTACCGCATCCCAGTCAAAACTAACACCGGTACCTCCCCATTGACCCTTCGTTCTTGAATCTACAACAAATCCATCAACTAACTCTATATACTTTTTCATTTCTTCTAAAGTATGGTCATGATGGTGAAGAGCTTTCCAGATAAAACCTGGATATGTTTCACGGACTTGAGCAATTTGTTCGATCGTCTCATTTCCATGGAATTGAATCACATCAACTGGAACATGTTTTAAAACAGAATGAATTTCTTCTAATGTAGGATTTACGAATACAGCAACGACTTTCTTCTCTGTATTAATTTCTTTTAACCATTGTCCAACCAAATGTGGATTAACTTTTCTTTTACTTTCTGCAAAAATGAATCCAATATATTGAGCAATGGAATCTGAAACTACTTGAAGATCTTCAAGACTTTGGACTCCACAAAATTTCAATGCTAATTTAGACATTAAGACTTTCTCCAAATAATTGTTGTACAGCCAACGTCTGATTTTCTTTTCTCATTAACGACTCTCCTACTAATACGGCTTTAGCTCCGTACTTTTTAACCAAATCTAAGTCTTCCTTCGTATAAATTCCACTCTCACTTACTAGTAATATTTCTTCTGGAATTGAAGAAGCCATTCCTTCTAATTGTTGAATATTTGTTTCAAATGTTTTTAAATTTCGGTTATTTACTCCAAGTATTTTTGGGGTAATAACATGTAAAACTTGCTCTAAGTTATGTTGATCATGCACTTCTACTAAGACATCCAATCCTAACTCATATGAATATTGATAAAGATCTTTTAACAGAGCAGGTTCAAGAGCTTCACTTATTAACAATACCGCATCAGCACCTATTCGTTTCGCTTCATCAATTTGGATAGAATCAATAATAAAGTCTTTTCTCAAAACAGGTAAATTCACGGCTTTTTTAATAGCAGTTAAGTATTCTCGTTTTCCTTGAAAATAAGGAGAATCTGTCAGAACGGATAAACAATCTGCTCCTCCTTTTTCATATGCAAGAGCAATTTCCACAGGATCAAAGTTTTCCTTAATTAACCCCTTTGATGGTGATGCTTTTTTTACTTCAGCAATTAATGCCATATCCCTGTTAGATGTAATTAGGGCCTCAAGAAAAGAGTGATTTGGTAAGCCTTCATCTTCCGGCAGAATCAAATTTTTTACTTCTTCTTTTTTTGTTTCGATAATTTTATCAAGCATAATTTTCCTCCTGCTGATGCTGCAATGATTTTAATTGCTTTAAAGCTGTACCATTTTTAATCGCTTCTTTCGCATATAACACACCCATATCTAATGATTGAACATGATTTGCAACATAAAGTGCTGCACCTGCATTTAAAGCCACAATATTCTCTGCGCTCTCTGGTGCTTCACCTCTAAATATTTTTTCGATAAGCTCTGCACTATCATCTGAATTTTGAACCTGTATCTCATCCATAACCCCTTCTACAAGCCCAACATCAGTTGGATGAAGAACGTATCTGGATATATGTCCATTTTTAAGCTCTACAACATCAGTTTCAGTTGTTATAGATATTTCATCCAAGCCGTCTCGTCCTGTTACGAGTAAAACATGCTCTGCTCCTAACCGTTTTAACGCTTCTGCCATTTTTTCTGCATAATGCGTTGAAAAAACACCAATTATTTGACGTTTTGCATTTGCTGGATTTGATAATGGACCAAGTAGATTGAAAACAGTCCGAAACCCAATTTCTTTGCGTGGATTCACCGCATGCTTCATTGAAGAATGAAACATAGGTGCAAATAAAAAGCTCATGTTTTTTTCGTCTAAGCTTTTTACCGCTTCCTCCTTTGATGTTTGAATATTAACGCCTAGTTTCTCAAGAACATCTGCACTTCCACTTTTAGAAGAAACAGCACGATTGCCATGTTTTGCAACCTTCACCTTTAATGAGGAAGCAACGATTGCTGCTGAAGTTGAGATATTAAAGGTTGAGGAGCCGTCTCCCCCCGTACCACACGTGTCTACAATATCAAAATCATAGTTAATAGAAGACATGTGTTTTTTCATCGATTTTGTAAAGCCAACCAATTCATCAACCGTTTCGCCTCTTAGACGCATAATTGACACTAAACTTGCGATTTGACTAGGTGTTGCATGACCAGACATGATCGAATTCATTACTTCTTCAGCCTGCTCCTCAGACAAAGTATGACCCTCAATACACGTTGCTAGAAGTTCTTTCATCACGTTTCTCCTCCTCAGAAAAGACTTTTTCAGCCAATTGGATTGCTTTTAACATAGCGCTCGCTTTATTACATGTTTCCTTCCATTCAAGTTCAGGTACACTGTCCACAACGATACCTGCCCCAGCTTGAACATATGCTACATTATTTTTGACTGTAATCGTTCGAATCGTAATACAAGAATCTACATTTCCATCAAAACCTACGTAGGCAACACAACCTGCATAACTTCCTCTCGCTGTCGGTTCTAATTCTTGAATAATTTGCATGGCTCGTATTTTCGGGGCTCCTGAAACAGTACCAGCAGGAAACGAAGATAATAATGCATCCATTGGGTGTACTTCTTCTTTTAGTTGAGCCGTAACCTTAGAAATTAGGTGCATCACGTGTGAAAAACGACCAACTTCCATTAACGTAGGAGTATTAACCGTTCCGTAATCAGCAACTCTACCTAAATCATTTCGTGCCAAATCAACCAACATATAATGCTCTGCTCTTTCCTTTTCATCGTTCTTTAATTCTTCTTCGAAAAATAAGTCTTCTTCAACAGTTTTTCCTCTTCTTCTTGTCCCGGCAATTGGATGAATTTCAAGATGTTTATTTTGAATATAAATAAGTCTTTCAGGAGAACTGCCGACAAGCTCTGTGTCATTAATTCGAATATAAAATAAATATGGTGAAGGATTTACGATACGTAAAATTCGGTAAAGTGAAAAACCGTCTGTTGAAATTGGAATTTCAAACCTTTGTGATAGTACTCCTTGAAAAATATCTCCTGCACGAATGTATTCTTTTACCTTCTCAACATCTTCTAAAAACTTGCCTTTTTCATAGTTTGATTGAATTTCATCAAAATTGACATCAAACGAGTCCGAAACTGCTAGTGGTAAATGCTCTGATTGAGGTTTTTGTTTTAGCATGCTTTCAAATTTGTTCAGCTTTGCTTCAGCTAGTTGATACGTAGCCTTTAACCTTGACTCATCTTCGGTACCATTTACTCTTTCGTAGTGAATAAAATAAAGCTGTTTTTCTTGATGATCAAATGCAATAACTGTTTCACAAACAAAAAACATACAATTTTGCTGATTTAAATCATTCGTCTCATGCTTTTTAACTTTTTCAATGATAGAAACTGTATCATATCCAATATATCCTACAGCTCCCCCAACAAAAGGTATCTCTAAATCTGGCAACTTAATGGCTAAATGATCCTGAAGTTGTTTAAAGGTTGTTGTAATGGAATTTGATTTTGATATCGTTTTTCTTTGTTCGTTCAGGATAGAAAACTCTCCGTGGTTTTCTTCTATAAATAAAAATGGATTTAAACCAATAAAAGAATATCTGGACCAGCTAGATTCTGAGTCCTTACTTTCCAGTAAATAAACAGCCTCTTCTTTAAAAAGTTGAAATAATTGAATAGGCGTGAACGTATCCACGATATATTTTTTTACGATGGGGATGGTGCGATAATGCTTGCTATCTTCACAAAAAGTGGAAAAAGAAGAAAAATTCATAGTAACTCACTCCTCCAATATGTTTTGGAGAACGAGTATTTAGGAGGTTATTAAAGGTTGAAGATTATTAAAGCACTTGCCTCTTGACATATATACTTAAACAAGGCTTAGGTGTTGTTAATATTTAACTAACAACATAACCTTTGCAAGCTATATGAATTAAAATAAAAACCCAAAAACACGATGGTTTTTGGGTAGACTTGTGCCTTTACGAAAAAAACCTCAACTAAACTTGACTCATTCTCTGCTACCCTAAACTATTTAACTCTACTCATCTACTTAATCATAATCTTCTACATTATGTTATTATAACTTTCTCTTTACTGTCAAGAATGATATAACACTGTTCCGAATTTTCTAACTACTTTTAAGAGAACCAAATACTGTTAGGACTTTGATAAATCTGGTCTTAACACTGTCGCACCTTCTAAATAAGCATGATAAATTTGTTCTTGCTTTATTGGTGTTTCTACTGTCATCATAATTCTTATGCATTTTTCGAGGCTTCCTGGAACTGGTATTTCTTGCATACACATGACCGGTACATAGACCCAACCTTCAAAATTTCTTAATGCTTTTGCAGGAAATGTTGATATCAAATCATGTGTTACCGTTATAAGGACCTGTGCGACGTTCTCAGGATCTACATTGTTTTTTTGAATCATTTCTTGTAACAGTTTTTCTGTTGCATCAATAACAGTTGGTTCATTATCTTCACCAACTGTTATTGCTCCTCGAATTCCCCTAATCAACGCTCTCCCCCCGTTCCTGCTCTCTCCACTCGTTAAGTAAGCATTGGAGCTCTTCTTTGCTGAAAGTTGCAGAAGTTGTTTCTCCAATACGTTCTAATAAAATCATTTTAATTTGATTAGATTTTGTTTTTTTATCTTTAACCATTTTGGCTATTAATTGCTCGGTTGTATATGAATCAGGGACCTCTACTGGAAAACCAATCGTAGCAAACCATGTTTTCAACTCACGGTATGGTAAGTCAGCTTGTAATAATTTATTACTTAACCAGGTAGCAAATAACATCCCAACTGCTACGCAGTCTCCATGTGAGAGTTTTCCATAGCCAGCCTCTGCCTCAACTGCATGACCTAGAGTATGGCCAAAGTTCAAAATTTCACGTAAACCTAACTCTCTTTCATCTTTTGTTACAACGTCTGCTTTGATTTGAATACCTTCAAGTATCATTCGTTGTAACCTTTCAGTTGTAATGTCTTCTAACTGTTGTATTTCTTTTACCAAAAATTCATAGAAGGATTCACTTTTAATAAGTGAATGTTTAATAACCTCTGCAAATCCAGATCGTAATTCTGTTACAGGAAGACTTTTTAAAAACTTACTATCATATACTACCGCTTTAGGCTGATAAAAAGCCCCAATCATATTTTTTCCTTCAGGATGATTGATTGCCACTTTTCCTCCAACGGCACTATCATGTGCTAGCAATGTTGTAGGTACTTGTATATAAGGAATTCCTCTCATATAGGTTGCTGCAACAAAACCTGTTAAATCACCTACTACTCCTCCACCAAACGCAATAACAACAGATTTACGATCTAATTGCTGCTTTAATGCAAAGGTTTGTACGTCATAAAAAACATCAAAAGACTTAGCCTCTTCCCCGCTATTGATAACATATTTACTGATCGTATAAGTAGGTTTAATCTTGTCTATTAAGAAATCACTATATAAACGATCAACATTTGTATCTGTTACAACAAGTACTTTAGAAGGCTCTAGATTTTTTAGTATCCCTAAGAGTTCATTTATTGCATCTTCACCGACAATAACTGGATAAGTTGAGTCTTGTGTATGGATAACAATTGACTTCATTAGAAATCCCTCGAATATTTTCGCATTTCTTCAACGTTTTCTTTAATAAGATCCATACGATCCAAACCAAACTGTTCAACAATCGCGTTTGCGATCTCCCAAGCAACTACAGCTTCCGCAACAACACTTGCTGCTGGCACAGCACAGCTATCAGAACGTTCAATACTAGCAGTGAAAGGTTCTTTTGTATCAATATCAACACTTTGTAATGGTTTATATAGTGTTGGAATTGGCTTCATAACTCCTCGAACTACAACTGGCATTCCAGTTGTCATTCCGCCTTCAAAACCACCTAATCTATTTGTTCTTCTTGTATATCCTTCTTCCTCATTCCACAGTATCTCATCGTGAACTTGGCTTCCAAACTTCCGAGCAGCTTCAAACCCTATACCAAATTCAACACCTTTAAATGCATTAATGCTCACGATGGCACCTGCAATTTTGCTATCAAGCTTGCGATCATAATGAACATAACTGCCTATTCCAGCAGGTAAGCCCTCAACAACAACTTCAACAATTCCTCCAATAGAATCTCCATTTGCTTTAGCGTTGTCAATTGCTTCCATCATTTTCGTTTCAGCTTCACGGTCATAACATCTAACCGGTGACTCTTCCGTTACTGCTAACAAATCATCAATATCTTGATATTCATTGTTCTCTGCTCTAACTCCACCTATCTCAAGGACGTGACCTACCACTTTAATCCCTAATTCAGCTAGAATTTGTTTAGCTAACGAACCAACAGCCACACGAACTGTTGTTTCACGAGCAGAGGAACGCTCTAAAACATTCCTCATATCTCTATGTCCATATTTCATAGCACCAATTAAATCTGCATGGCCTGGACGAGGACGAGTTATTTGGCGTTTTACCTCTTGCTCTTCTTCTGGAGTTATTGGTTCGGCACCCATAATTTTTGTCCAATGCTTCCAATCTTTATTCTCAACAACAAGGGAGATTGGTGATCCTAGCGCTTTCCCATGTCTTACTCCACCTAAAATTTGAACTTGATCTTTTTCAATTTGCATTCTTCTTCCGCGGCCATACCCTTTTTGTCTTCTTGCTAAATCGATGTTAATAGCTTCCGCAGTTAAATTTAATCCTGATGGAACACCTTCGACTATAGCTGTTAATTGTGGCCCGTGAGATTCACCAGCTGTTAAATATCTCATTTGCTCTCTCTCCCTTCAACGCACTAACGCTTTTAAGTACAAATATATCATAAGTTACTTTAAAAAAATAGCAAGTTTTTACTTCTTTTGATAAAAAAATGTATCTACTGAAGTAAAGTTAAAACGGTCAGCATTAAAAATCTGCTCAGTGCTTCCAACAAAGAAAACCCCTTGAGATTTTAATGCGTTACTAAATTTCATATATAAGCCTTCTTTAGCTTCTTCCGTAAAATAAATTAAAACATTGCGACATACTATTAAGTCAAAATTTGAATCAAAAGAATCTGACAATAAATTTTGCTTTTTAAATTGCACCGTTTTTTTAATATCCTCGTTCACAATATAATTGGTTCCTTCCTGCTTGAAGTGCTTCCGCTTAATATCGTCAGGAACCTCATTTAAGGAACGTTCGGGATAAATTCCAAGCTTAGCTCTTGCAATGACATTTTCGTCAATATCTGTTGCAAGAACCTTTACTTTTGAAAGTGGAATCAATTTAGAAAGAATCATCGCAATTGTATATGGCTCTTCACCTGTGGAGCATGCAGCACTCCAGACTTTCAGATTACTGTTCTTTTCTAATAGTCTGGGAAGAATCTTTTCTTCAAGCACCTGCCATCTTTTATAATTTCGGTAGAATTCTGAAACATTTATTGTCATTCGATCTAAGAACTCAAAGTAAAGCTCGTTTTGCTTACTTATTCCTTCAAAAAACTCTGAGAAGGTTGAAAATCCCCTCTTTTCATAAAGTGAAATCAATCTTCTTTTCATTTGAGCTTCTTTGTAAAGTGAAAGATCAATTCCTGATTTTTTCTTGATGTTTTTAATAAACAGTTCGTAATCTTGATCAACCATGGGCCAACTCTCCTATTACATTTCCTTTTATCCAATAGATGTTTGAAGATCGTTCTAATAAATCAGGGGTTTGTTATATTACCCTGTAATCAACATTATGGGTCTCTATTAAAACTTCTGATTTCAAATACCTTAGAAATAAGAATAATAATTTATAGTATAGCTTAAAATTCAAAGAATTTGCTCAATTTTTATAGAAAAGTGTGGAAACTTGTCAAAATGCGATTTTCTGTCTTAGTGTATATAAAAAGAAGCTGGCATATGCCAGCTTCCATATTATTAATAAATCCAAGTATTTAATGCCTTATCATATTCCACTAGTTCATTGTCTTGGAAAAAAAGTGAGATCTCTCTTTCTGCGCTTTCAGTTGAATCCGAGCCGTGAATGATGTTCTTGCTTACAAACATCGTATAATCTCCTCTTATTGTTCCAGGTTCAGCATCTTTTGGATTTGTTTTTCCCATCATTTTTCTTGATAACTCAATTACATTTTCACCTTGCCAAACCATTGCAAACACTGGTCCGGAAGTTATAAATTGAACTAATTCATCATAAAAGGGTTTTCCTTTATGTTCTCCATAATGCTTCTCAGCAAGTTCAACAGGAATGGTCATTAGTTTTGCACCAACCAATTGAAAGCCCTTTCTTTCGAATCTACCGACAATTTCCCCAATAAGTTGTCGTTGAACCCCATCAGGTTTAACCATTAAAAATGTTTTTTCCATAATAACATCTCCACCCCATAAAAATTTATGTATAGGCTTTCATACCCCAAAAGAATAATATCATGAGAGGTAAAATATTTCAATCATGGGATGGAGAATTTTAGAAAAGATTAAAATTTTCTTTTTCCAATATATTTTGCAATACTTTGTAGAGTCGATCGCGCTCGATTTTTAGGTAATTCGTCTAAAATACGAAATGCCTTATGAAGATATCTTTCACTAACTTGCGCCGATCTCTCTATCACTCCGGAATTTAATATTTTCTCTAGAATTTGCTGTATATCCTCCGGTGTAGTTTTCATTGATATTTTTTCTATATCTCTTTTCATGATTGGGTCTTCAAGTGCAAATAGTACTGGTAGTGTGATATTGCCTTGTAAAAGATCACTTCCTACTGGCTTGCCTAATTCTTCCGCGGTCGAAGTGAAATCTAAAATATCATCGGTAATTTGAAAGGACATCCCAACATAATAGCCGAACCAATAGAGCTTGCGATGTACATCCTCAGAAGCACCTGCCGAAACAGCTCCTAATTGACAACTAACAGCAATTAACAATGCAGTTTTTCTCTTAATACGTCTTAAATAGGTTCTTAGTGTTTGATCAAATTGATACTTGTCTTTTATTTGCTCAATTTCCCCTAAACAAACGTCAACAATGGCTTGAGACAAAATTTTGTGAGCCAATGGATCCTCAATATTTGTCATCACTTCTAATGAACGTGCCAATAAATAATCACCTGTGTACATCGCAATACGATTATCATATCTTGATTTAACAGTTGGTTTGCCCCTTCTTAATTCTGCATCATCTATCACATCATCATGTACGAGAGATGCCATATGTATTGTTTCAAGCGCAACAGCAACATGCTTTACTCGTTGAATGTCATAGTTACCAAACATCGCTGAGAGCAAAACAAAAACAGGACGAATTCGCTTCCCTCCTGCTTGCAGCAACTCCAAATTTGCTTGTCTTAAAAGAGGATACTCTGAAACAGCAGTCTTCTCAAGCTCTTTTTCAATTATTGTTAGATCATTATTTAAAAATGAATACATTGCTTTTAGTTTCATACGTTTTCACCTTAAACCCTGAATTAATGAATTCTCCTTACTTCCACGATATACCATATAAAAAGGAATGACCACTATGTTAAAAGAGCAAGCAATATTACTCACATTTCTTAAAACATAAAAGTGGTCATGCCGTGTATTTTAATTATTTTCTTTTTCCTTGACTCCTATATGCATAGCAGCAACTCCACCGGTAAAAGCTTTGACTTCAACTTGTTTAAAGCCTGCTGTTTGAAACATCTTTGCTAATTCAACCATTCCAGGGAAATCCCGTGCAGATTCTTGTAGCCAAGAATATTCTTTATAGCTTTTAGCAAATATCTTCCCAAACATAGGCATGATATAACGAAAATAAATTGTGAAAAAATGTTTAAAAATCGGTAAGGTAGGTTGGGAAGTTTCTAAACATACTGCTTTTCCACCCGGCTTTAAGACACGATTCATTTCCTCTAGCACTTGCATATAATCTGGTACATTTCTTAAACCAAACCCAATTGTCACAAAGTCAAAAGAATTGTCTTCAAATGGAAGCTTCATCGCATTTCCATGAATCAGGTTTACATTTTGTAAATCAAGGTCCTTGATCTTTTGTTGACCAATTTTAAGCATGTTTTGACTAAAGTCAAGACCGGTAACGCTGCCTTTTGGTCCCACAGCTTCTGAAAGTGCAATGCTCCAATCAGCTGTGCCACAACAAACGTCAAGTGCTTTTTGGCCCGGTTTAACGTTCATCCGTTTCATTGTCTCTTTTCTCCATGCCTTATGGCGCTGAAAGCTTATAACAGAGTTCATTTGATCGTAATTTTGATAGATTTTCTCAAATACTCCATGCACTCTTTCTTCTTTAGACTGATTCATATATTACAAACCTTCTTCCACTGTCTTTTTATCATGTAGTAATGCTTCGTGAAAACGAATTGTATGAAGTCGTTCTATCAACAAAGTTTTTAAAGAAGGAGCCTTTTGAAATCCTTTATCAAGTAGTGATGCAGTTTTCTCGAAGTACATATTACATGCTTCTGTTAAAAAGTGAATAGAAAACGAGGTTTTTTTAACAGAATGATCAAAACCTCCATCTTGTACAAACTGAAATTTCTCATGAGATAGTCTTTTATATGTTAAAAAATGTGTACTGAGCATGTTATAAAAGTCAAGTTTAAAATGATCAGCTACACGTTGAAAAAGACTTGTTTCAACTACTTGAAGACTATTAATAGATGAACTCATTTTTTCTTCATCATGATAATAAAGTCTTATTTTATGTTCATTGATTTCCTTAATAGCTAAGGCTAATGTTCGAACCATCTTAATATCCTTAACTTCTGATAGTAATAAATAATATAGTCCACTAAAATAATCACCTGCAAGAACAGTTAACTGTCTTTGTACAAATTCTCCAGGTTCGATATTAGTCTTTGTCGAAACATCATCATGTGTATCAAGGGCAATCTGAACAAGCATAGCTGTCACTATATAACTTTCTTTTAATTTCTCCGAAAGGTCTATCTCATCAAAAATTGCATAAAAAAGTAGCAATTTATCTTCGTCGATTGTAGGTGAAGGTAAATGTTTTGCTAAATAGGGATGTGAAAGTTTCTCCTCTAGTGCTGTTTTTAATTTTGCTAAATGTACTTCGATGTCCTGCAAATAAATCACCCTTGTCCCCAAAATAACATTCTATCTCTAATTTATTACATGTATTGTTTTCTTAAACTAAACTTTGTACTCGCCTCGTCTAGAAAAGGGGACAATTGCATACTTTTCACTCCACTTTTCTAATTCTGCCTACCAATGTTACTTTATATATTATATATCATTTTTCTAGAAGAAATTTAAGCCTGTACCATTATACCACAATTATAGGCAATTGTTATTTATTGATATGTAATCTTAAACTTCGTTAAACGCAAAGAAAAGCAGGAGAACCTGCTTATTTACGAGAATCACTCTCTATTTCACCAATTCCAGATTGAATTTGTGCTTTACCTCTTATTTTGATTGCCGATGTATGCTCAGTAAATTGCGCAATCATCACTTCACCCTTATCTAGTTTCTCCGAATGATGGAAACGTGTATCAGAACCCCTTGTCAGTCCGATTACATGAACGCCATCTTCAATTGCTTTAATCACAACAAAGTCATTTTTTTGATTCATCCCTGCACCTGCCTATTTACAGAATGTTGTCTTATCTATCATACCATTCCTGTTAAGTAAAACCTATTAATATGTTTTTACTTCCAACCTGTATAGGTACTTATCCTTTTATCAAAGATAGTACCTCTGCTCTTGATGCCTCATCTTTTCGGAATACCCCTCTTACAGCAGACGTAACCGTTTGTGCCCCAGGTTTTTTTATCCCTCTCATTGTCATACACATATGCTCGGCTTCAACAACGACCATTACTCCGTGTGGATCGAGTGATTCATTAATACTATTAGCTATGGTCGATGTAATCCGCTCCTGTAATTGTGGTCGTTTCGCTACTGCCTCTACTGCACGTGCAAGTTTACTCAATCCTGTTACTTTTCCACCTTTAGGTATATATGCTACATGAGCTTTTCCGTAGAAAGGTACGAGGTGGTGTTCACACATTGAATAAAACGGGATATCCTTTACTAATACAAGTTCTTCATGATCTTCCCCAAAAATCGTTTGAAAATGTTCAGATGGATCTTCATTTAACCCGCTAAATACCTCAGCATACATTTTCGCCACTCGCTTTGGTGTATCTATCAAACCCTCGCGATTAGGATCTTCCCCTACCGCTTCAAGAATCAATTTTACAGCGTGTTCAATCTGTTCAAAATTAACTTCACTCATGTTGGGACCTCCTGGACATTCTTTTGTAGAGATTCTAGCATAATCAAAGGATGAAAAGCAAAGTGGATTAACTAAGAGGAATTTGTTTTCTTACAAATGAAAAGCCCCTTAAATAAGGGGCTCTGTGAAGAAAGCTTGTATGTAATAGTAATTACATGACAAATTAAACTTATTTTCCTGCTACTGCATCTTTAAGTGCTTTACCTGGTTTGAAAGCAGGCACCTTGCTTGCAGCAATTTCAATCTCTTCACCAGTTTGTGGGTTACGACCTTTACGAGCCGCACGCTCACGAACTTCAAAGTTACCGAAACCGATAAGTTGTACTTTATCACCGTCTTTTAGTGCATCTAAAATTGTATCGAAAACAGCATCAACTGCTTTAGTTGCGTCTTTTTTAGATAACTCACTAGCTTCTGCTACTGCGTTGATAAGTTCTGTTTTATTCATGCCTTTCACCTCCTCCCAAAGGGATGGAACTCTTATTAGTCTTCATTTCTTCACAGTTTTGATTAATTGTATACATGATATCGTGATATTACTATCAACACGCTTATCTTATACGATTTTTCTACATATTTCAATGATTTTCATCATGAATATTGGTTATTTAGGAAGAATCGACCAATAGAGAAAACAATTTCTTTAAAAAGATTAACACAATCATTCAAGCGAATCAAGCAATTACCGAATAAAAAACCACTTGTATCAAGGATTTACGCTTTTTTTACGAACGTACGTTTTGACACAAGGAGATTTTTGACATTATTTATTTCTAATAAAACAAAAAAAGACCTCTTAGAATAGAGGTCAAATCTTTACAATATGATGGCAATTAATCCGCCAGAGCCTTCATTGATAATTCTTTCTAATGTTTCTTTTAGCTTGTAACGAGCATTTTCAGGCATTAATGATAATTTAGCTTGTATACCTTCTCGTACAATTGAACTTAAACTGCGTCCGAAAATATCCGAATTCCAGATAGAAAGTGGGTTATCTTCAAAGTCTTGCATAAGGTATCGAACAAGTTCTTCTGACTGTTTTTCTGTGCCTATAATTGGCGCAAATTCTGATTCAACATCCACTTTGATCATATGGATGGAAGGTGCAACAGCTTTTAAGCGAACTCCAAATCTAGAACCTTGACGAATAATTTCAGGTTCATCAAGACTCATATCCGCAAGGGCTGGTGCTGCAATACCATAACCAGTTTGCTTCACCATTCGGAGTGCATCAGAAACTTGATCATATTCTGCCTTCGCATAAGCAAAGTCTTGCATTAACTGTAGTAAATGATCCTTACCACGAATTTCAACCCCTACAACTTCTTTAAGGATTTGATCATAAAGATCATCTGGAGCATATAGGTCAATCTCGGCAATTCCTTGCCCCATTTCAATACCAGCCAAGCTTGCTCTATTAATAAAGTCATACTCGCTGAATTGACCTACAACACGGTCTACATCGCGTAACCTCTTAATATCTTTAACTGTATCTTTAACAGCCTCTTGATAGCTTTGTCTTAACCAATGATCCTCTCGTAATACCATAACCCAGCTTGGAAGATTTACATTCACCTCAAGTACAGGGAACTCGTATAGAGATTCTCTAAGTACACTCATGACATCTGTTTCTCTCATGCTTTCAACACTCATTGCGAGGACAGGAATATCATATTTTTCATTTAATTCTTTGCGAAGGGCTTCTGTTTCTGGGTGATGAGGATGAACCGTATTAATAATCATAATAAACGGCTTTCCTACTTCTTTTAACTCTTCAATAACTCTAGCTTCAGCTTCTAAATAGTCATGGCGTGGAATGTCACCGATAGAACCATCTGTCGTAATGACACATCCTAGTGTTGAATGTTCTTGAATTACTTTACGTGTACCAATTTCTGCTGCTTCATGAAAAGGTATTGGCTCTTCATACCACGGAGTGTTGATCATGCGAGGACCATTTTCATCCTCATACCCTTTGGCTCCTGGAACTGTGTAACCTACACAATCTACTAATCTAATATTGACATCAAGCCCCTCATCTACATGAATAGAAACTGCTTGATTCGGGACAAATTTCGGCTCAGTAGTCATAATTGTTTTACCAGCTGCACTTTGTGGTAATTCATCTTGAGCTCTAGCTTTGTCAGATTCATTGTCAATGTTAGGTAGTACGACTAATTCCATGAACTTTTTAATAAAAGTAGATTTACCTGTTCTAACTGCACCAACTACTCCTAAATATATATCGCCACCAGTTCGTTCAGCGATATCCTTGAAAATATCTACTTTTTCCAAGTGATCCCCTCCCGATCATACAATATTGGGATAAAGCTTATCCGTTTTCTTATAGGACACTATATATGTATGACATTGTCCTATTTATTTATGACTTTGTTTCTAAATTTTTTTAGGTATTCTCCAAATTAGTCATTGGTCATAAAAGCGAAAAAAGAAAACCCTTCTTTTAGAGTGTATTCTCCAAAGAAGGGTTCATGACTTATTTTTAAAATTTTTTAAAAAGAATTTATTGGCCATCTGTATCAAAGATCGGTTCCCCAGCATCATTTATTGTATAAGGTAAGGAATAGGCAGGTACAAAAGGTTTCCCGTCTAAAAGAACACCGCGAATATCATCGCCGGGCTTAAAGCTGTGCGTACTATCTTGTAAAGCTTTGGATAAATCGATGCGATAATCCACATAAATTTTTGCCTCTTTATCTATAACTAGAGGTAAATATTCTCCTGAATATGGACTCTCAATCATCGGTGGCTCTTTATACCCTAATTTTTCATAGTTTAATGTATAGATATCATTTGTAATAAGATCTTCAAATGGTGGATATCCGTTCGCTTGACGATAGACATTTAATTTGATCGTCAACTCATGTATCTCCTCAGAAATACGTAAATCAATTAATTTAACAGTAGGATCTTCTTCTACATCCACTAACACATACTGGTAAATCCCACCGCTTTCATAGGCTGTACCAGGTGGCTCAGCCATATATTTAGGTGTTATTGCAGAAAAATCAATAGGATACTTTTGATAAATAGGTGTTGACATATCCTTTGTTTTGATCGGCAGCAACCCACCTGTATCTTGTTGGTATTGATCTACAGACTTCTGCACAGCAGCTATTTGGTCATCATAAGGTACTGTGTTTTTCTGTAATTTCTCTTCCGGGTAAAGACATCCAGATAAAAGGATGCAACCAAAAATCACTAGCAAAATTTTATAGAATTTCATTCTAAATAACATCCTTTTATTAAGTATTATTCCGATACAGGTCCAGTAAAAACAACGAACAAAATAATTAACCCTGCTAGAATCATAAAAAGATAGGCAAAAACTGAAACGATTACTTTAAATATACCTTTTAACTTAAATCGACTTAAATAAATGAGTAAAATTGAGATAAACATAAAAGCCATTGATGCAAATGAAATCCACATCTTCATAAGGGCTACACTCATAAAGACTCCTCCTCATACAAAAAGCTCAGGGAAATATTAAGACTTAAACAATAAAATAAATAATGTCGAACTCCATGGTTGATTATATTATACTTTTAGAGGCTTGTCCAAGGAGGTAAAGTTCATTTAAATACTCTAAGTAAACGTTTAAACAAAAAAGCTGAAGTAAAGAGGGGACGAACTTTACTTCAGCCACAGAACCGACTAAATAGTACCCAAACTATAAGAACAACTCTTATTTGACTACCATGCATTTTATGCGGAAGTATTATGTTTTGTATCATCTAATGCCTAGTTACGCCATTAAACTTTCACTTTAGATAATGTACAGGCTTTTAGGATTAAATTGACAAAAATCATACGATCCACAAACGAAGTAATCATAAACCTTATAGGATATTGTTTCTTTGTTTTTATTTCTTGTTATCATATGCTGATTGATGATTATACGTCACCTAAATTAACGATTCTCCATGATATTTACCAGGTCTTCCATTTCATGAGTTTTAACACGAGCCATTAACGAATCAACCGCTTCTTTTGGAGATTTACCGTTAAATAACACTTCATATAACGCCTCAGTAATTGGCATCTTCACATGGTATTTTTGAGCAAGCTGATAGGCTGCTTTTGTCGTTCTTACCCCTTCAACAACCATCCCCATGTTTTCTAACACTTCGTCCAGGTTATGCCCCTTACCTAAAAGATTACCAGCACGCCAGTTTCTCGAATGAACGCTTGTACACGTTACAATTAAATCTCCAATTCCTGTTAGCCCAGAGAAAGTTAAAGGGTTTCCTCCCATTTTACTACCTAGACGTGCAATTTCGGCCAATCCCCTTGTGATAAGGGCAGCTTTCGCATTATCTCCATAGCCAAGTCCATCTGTAATCCCCGCGGCTAGCGCAATAATATTTTTTAATGCCCCACCAATTTCCACACCGATAATATCTGGATTTGTATAAACACGAAAATTTTGATTAATAAATAGATCTTGTATGTATTCAGCCGCTTTCATATTTTTTGAAGAAGAAGTCACGGTAGTGATATGGCGTTGACTAACTTCCTCTGCATGACTTGGTCCAGATAAGACAACAATATCTCTTAATAGCTGAGATGGCACTTCTTCTTCAATAATTTCTGAAATTCGCAGCAAAGTATCCGGTTCAATTCCTTTACTAACATGAACAAACGTTACGCGTTCTTTTATAACCTTAATTATATCTTTAAGAACTTCACGTATTGCTTTTGTTGGTACGGCTAATATAACAGTCTTTACATCTTTTAAACTTTCTTCAAAATCTGAATAACCAACAATGTTTTCTGGGAGGTCAATACCTGGGAGATACTTTTCATTTCTTCGTGTCGAATTAATTTCGCTTATTAATTCAGGACGATGCCCCCATAACTTTACACGATGTCCATTATCAGAAAGAACGATGGCTAGTGCTGTTCCCCAGCTCCCCGCACCTACTACCGTAATTTGTTCCATGTTATCACACCTTTCAGAACAATTTTAACAAAAAGTAACAGGATTACCTGTTACTTTACCTTTAAAACATTACTAACCCTTGAAGGTAAACAATTAGATTTGGCTATTATTTGCGTTCTCTAGCAAAAATCTTAATAGGTGTACCATCAAATTCAAATGCAGCCCTAATACGGTTTTCTAAAAAGCGTTCGTACGAAAAGTGCATTAATTCCGGATCATTAACGAAAACAACAAAAGTAGGTGGTTTTACAGCTACTTGTGCTGTATAGAATATTTTTAATCGTTTGCCTTTATGAGTTGGAGTTGGATTCATTGCAACAGCATCCATTACCACATCATTTAAAACATTTGTCTGAACCCTTCTTGAGTGATTCTCACTAGCTAGAATAATATGAGGCATTAACGTATGAATTCTCTTTTTAGTTAAAGCTGAAAGGAATACAATTGGAGCATAATCTAAGAACTTAAAGTGATCACGTATATTAACTTCAAATTCCTTCATTGTTTTCTCATCTTTTTCTACAGCATCCCATTTATTCACAACAATTACTACTGCTTTTCCAGCTTCATGAGCATATCCGGCAATATGCTTGTCCTGCTCAATAATTCCTTCTTCTCCATTTATTACGACTAAGATAACATCTGAGCGATCAATTGCTTTTAACGCTCGAAGGACACTATACTTTTCAGTTGTTTCATATACTTTTCCTTTTTTTCGCATACCTGCAGTATCAATGATAACAAATTCTTGTCCTTCATATTTATAAACTGTATCAATCGCATCCCGAGTAGTACCTGCGATGTCACTTACGATAACACGGTCTTCTCCTAAGATCGCGTTAACGAGAGAGGATTTCCCAACATTAGGTCTGCCAATAAGGGAAAATTTTATTGTTGTTTCATCGTAATCGTCAGTCCCTGGACTTTTAAAATGTTTTGCAACTTCGTCTAATAAGTCACCCAAACCTAAACCGTGAGAGCCTGAGATCGGAAATGGCTCTCCAAATCCTAACGAATAAAAATCATAAATATTTGCACGCATTTCAGGATTATCTACCTTGTTAACCGCCAATACAACCGGTTTATTGGATCGGTATAAAATTTTAGCTACTTCTTCATCAGCAGCCGTAACCCCTTCACGAACATTCGTTAAAAACACAATAACATCAGCTTCATCGATAGCTATTTCTGCTTGATGACGGATTTGCTCTAAGAAAGGCTCGTCCCCAATATCTATTCCACCCGTATCAATAATATTAAATTGATAAGTCAACCATTCCCCAGAACTATATATTCTGTCCCTAGTAACACCTGGGATATCTTCGACAATAGACACACGCTCTCCTACAATACGATTAAAGATTGTTGACTTACCTACATTCGGTCTTCCAACTATTGCTATAACTGGTTTTGCCATTAGTTACACCATCCTGACTTATATAAACTCAATTTTTTATCATAAGAGTTACAATTATGGTAATGTTCATATCAAACCCGTTTCATAATACACCACTTTCTTGGACAATTCCCAAAAAAAGCAAAAAGAAAGCAACGATTATAAAAGGCTAGTTAGACATCTTGTTACAAACGTATACGAAAAATTTCTACAAACGTTTCGGTCCATTATCTGATACCACCATTCATTTTCTGATAGTGTGATAAAATTGGACTTAAAGTTAAGCTCATATATGTATTCATTAGCCTATATGGCTAAATATAAACTACCACAAAATACTAAAATAAAATCTCTTATAAAAGAAACCCTTCTGCTTTTAAAGAAGGGCTTAACTTTTATATATTATCAGACATTACTTCATTTCACAACTTAGTGTTTAACAACGACAAACATGTCTTCTCCGATACCATGTGCAATTCCATCTAATATTGCTTCTAAATTTTTGGCGTAAAAGTGCATTTCTTCCTGTGTTTTACAAATAAAAATTGCGGTTCCACCAGCTGCTTTTGTTTTATCAGTTGTAATAATAGCCAATATGTATTTTTCAAGTGCACTCAATTTATTCCCCTCCTTGACGGTTCGCCTTCGCTTCAGATGGCATTCTTATTGCATTTTCAAGGGTCGGTGTATCTCCAATCACTTGTATGGCTTTGTCAACATCTCGATCTTGAGGTAAAACAAACACCCCAAGGCGTCCGTCATCTAAATCTCTTTTAGCTAAGGGCACAAGTGCAGGCTCTCCGGAATCACGAACAACTCCTAATGCAGTGGACACATCATGAAGAATGGCTTGTCGTTGCCCCAAGTTAGCAATGGTTGTTTTTGAGTTGGCATTCTTAGGTGTTAATATAAACCCCATTCCATATTTAAGGATAGCCTGTTGCTTGTCAGGAATACCTATGTTCATAATATAAATATTGTCAACATATAGTCCAGCACCTTCAAAATGAGGTTCTACAAATTTTATGTCTACAAGATCTTTTATTCTACTTCCGGACATGAGTTTACGACAAGCAATGAAGCAAATAATTCCAACAATAATAGCGACATAAATATTAAGGACCAAGTAAGCAAAAGTAGTTAAAAGTGAAGTAAATATGACAAGATAATTTCTGCTTTCAAAAGCAATGGCAATTCCTTCTATATATGTATTCCCTCTAGGGACAAGTTCATAGCCATCTAAAACAGTTAGTGTATTTCTTTCCATATTCCTTACATCTCTAAATTGAGAAGCAGCTAAAGTAAGAAACGTAATCGCTGTAAAATCTTCTTCCATAATCGAAGGAACAGCAACTGTCCCTAAGCCAGCTGCAATAAAGCCAAGGGCAACATGGATGATTTTCCCATGCAAGTAAGTGGGGTATTGTCTATAATCAGTTTTAAGCATATGAAGTCTGGTTAGTACTCCAACAACAACTCCAAAAAGCACTGGTATCGTATATTCACTCATATTATCCCTGCTTCTCCTTTGTTTGTTTTTGAAATCTGTGTAGTGATTGTTCTACTAATAATGTAAACTGTTGCAAAATGGTCCATAAGTAAATCATTGCACAACCAATTACTATCATATCTAAAAAGGCAGCAGTACCAAATGTTAACTGATCATGGAATTTACTCATAATCAACCAATATAAAAACTCCCCTTGAGTAACTGAAATCAAATAAAATGTAAATCTTTGGGAAGGATCCTTGCCCAAGTAAATAGCAAGTAAGCTGACAATCAGACTTACAATTATGCGGTAATCGAATATAAACCAAACAGGATCATAAATGTGAAATAACATGATACCTGCGTATGCAAATGTTAATGTTAAATTGGTCAAATAAAAAGTAACTAGTTTGCGTTTATTTTTCACAGCTAAATAATACCCTAATAACAAAAACATGATTAATGAACAATTGATATAAAATGTAGATACAACCAGAAAAACCTTACTTATTAATATTGTAACTAATAGGAAAAACGCCAATTTCACTCGACTTTTGTTTTTTCTCATTATGAAAGTGACCACAACCCACCCTAACCACATAAACCAGTAAAAAATGATTCCTTCCATCTCACTCCTCCTACTATTCCCATTATGTCTATTTCCAATTAGCTTTAATCGAAAATTAGTAAAAAATAGTACTTATGATTAACATGAAAAAGACAAAAGTTAAGGTATACCTTATATAGGGAGGTTATGTAAATGGGAAAAGATCGACAAGAAAAGAAATTAAGAAAAAGTCAACGTGTTGAGTCAGATCGTGATCAATCTTTAACTTATCCTGGTGCAACAAGAGTAGAGGGACCAGAAGCCGCAAGAGAAAGAAACAAATAATTAGAAAAACTTATACTTTTTGATAGTAGAGTAAGAAACTGATTTCGAGGGGATAGCTTACGCTATCTCTTTTACTTTCAGTTTCTCCTCATCAAACCGTACGTGAGGTTTTCCCTCATACGGCTTTCCGACGTTCTTCTTTCTTTGGCTTTACGGTTTCTAACGAGCCAATTTCACTAAAATATGTTCAACTTCTTTACTTACGTCCTTTAAGTTTCCATGTTTCTTACGATTATTTCTCTTCTTGTTGTAAAACAAAGTGAGACGTTC
>NZ_NUMC01000002.1:0-2051 GCF_002577655.1 Bacillus sp. AFS040349
AGCTATGTTAAACAATAATGTTGATTTTTAATATAAACGAGGGGACTTCAGTATTAAGGAGTTCCCTTGTTAGTTCAATAATTTCTTTACATCGTTTGAAATGTAGTTTTTTAAGAATACCAGTTCATCTTTCTCAAAACTATAAGTATCTTTATCATTTGAATAACATTTAACCACTTTTTCAACGGTGTTTTTTATCTCTTTGGGAAGTGTAGATAACCCCCAGTTACCAGCTTCTTGCTTTGAAGAAATAACACCTTCTTTTAGGTACCAATAAACTCTAATCAAATTTAGCGTACAGTAAATTGGGTCTTCTTCGATATTTTCTAAACAATCCGTGAAATCACCCATTATTGATGATAGATAATCTGAGGATGGAACTAAAGGAAAAACTTCATCAATAGATTTACCATATACACAAACCCCTCTTTTATTAGTGATGGTAATATGAGCTGCTAAATCTGCATCGGTATTAACATCACCATTCAAAAATTTGTCTGTTCCACTTAATAAATCATTTGCATATCGTTCTCTCCAAAATTCACTATAATGAAAATCAAATGGGCAAGGATGCTGCCAGACCTTTAATTGTTCAGTATTCAGGAAACTAATTTCAACAGGAAATGGGGAACTAGAATGCATTAATAAGAGCTTTGCTAATTTCCTTTTAGTTTCAACTGTCATCGACTTGTTTGTAACGACCAATACATCAATATCACTACTGTTCGGATTAAATCCTCCCATTGCTAAGGAACCGTGGATATAGATACCAATTAAATCATCTTTGATTATTTCTGAAATCCCTTTTTGCAGGTTGAAAATAAAATCATTTGTATCGAATGAACTTGATTTCAAATTATAAACCATCTATTACTACCCCTTTTTTTCCTATCTCACCTTCGGTACATCGTTTGATTTTCATAATGAAAATTGTGATAAACGCAATTTATCATAGGTGACATCAATTGAAAACAGGCTACTTTCAACAATCATCTTACTAACAGTTGTGTCGTCATTTCGATGTTTGATTTGGTCGAGAAATTGAAACCAACTCAAATAATGGTCGAGGTATTTTGTAGCCACACCATTAAATCGATTTAACCAGCCTTTTAAACGACTGTGATAACTATTTACATTTTGAATATGATAAACACCACGGACCCGTTCCTTACCATCTGATTTAAATCTATAATGTTCAAGTCCTTTTTCTTTTGCGTAGGTCATAAATGCCCGCCAAGCATCAGTACAAAGAACATTGGAAGAGGAAAGTTTAGACCCAATAGCTTCTTCCAAACGAGTTTTTATAATCCGACCCTGACCAACTACTTTCGAGTATGTTACCTTCTGACGGTCTCTTGCAACAAGAACACAGACTTGTTCTTTGCTGATACCCCGTTGAGAAGACGAACCTCCACGTTTTCGAGCTTTTCGTCCTTCCACTTTACGTTTCCCTTTTTCCGAGTAGAGAAAATAAGTCTCGTCCATTTCCACAATACCTTCGAATTGGTCAAAATCCATCTTTTTAATGGCTGAAAGGAGCTTATGCCTCCAATAAAATAAAGTTACATAATGAACTTCTAAAAGCTCTGACGATTTACGCAGTGAATAGCCTTCTATCATACACTGAACGAACTCCAACCATTTGTGAGGAAGATGAGTACGATGAAGAGGCGTATTCGTCACATCAGTAAAAGTCTTTCCACAATCTTTGCAGCGGTATCGTTGTCGTTCCAATGTACGGCTACCCATTTTCACATTATACTTACCGAAACGAACGGAGTTATTGGAATGGCAATGAGAACAAGTAAATCCATCTTTATGCTTCCGCTCTGAAACCTCTTTAAAAACAGGTTCACTTGCGGAATAGGAAGCCAAAGATTTAGTAAAGAACTCTTTTAGTCGGTATTGGTCTCCCGTACTCAACTTTCTAATTTCTTCGATAATGTCCTTCAATGCCATCCTTGCCAACTCCATATCGTTTAATTTTACAAATTCATTATAGAACAAGGGTTCGTTATAATCAAATATCAACAGAGTTATTTAACATAGCT
>NZ_NUMC01000030.1:0-34333 GCF_002577655.1 Bacillus sp. AFS040349
AAGTTTTGACAATACGAAAAGGTTAATGGGGGGAGAAAAATGAAGGCGGAAACAACGACAAATGTACCTTTAAAGAGTAAAAAGCTACCTATTAAATCTGGAATGTTACAACAATTATTAGCATTTGCTAGTTTAATACTTTTGGTCATTATTTTTTCTTTAGCATCACCTAACTTTTTACAATTTTCAAATATTGTGGGAATACTTCTTTCTACAGCAGTTATTGGTATCCTTGCGTTAGGTGCAACGTTTGTTATTATTACCGGAGGAATTGATTTGTCAGTTGGTACGGTTATGACATTGTGTTCTGTAATGACAGGGGTCTTTATAACTATGTGGGGTATACCAACTCTATTTGGGGTAATTGGGGGAATTCTTACCGGTGCATTCTGTGGATTTCTTTGTGGTTTAGCTATTTCCAAAATGAAAATACCACCTTTTATTGCAACTTTAGCTATGATGATGATTGCTAAAGGTCTTGCTCTAGTAATCTCTGGAACAAAGCCGATCTATTTCACAGATTCTCCAGGTTTCTCTGATATTTCACTAGGAAATATCATTCCTGGATTCGGAATTCCAAATGGTGTTATTATCTTTTTTGCTGTAGCCATCATTGGAGCTTTAATCTTAAGTAAAACAATAATTGGAAGATATAACTTTGCTCTAGGAAGTAATGAAGAAGCTACTAGATTATCAGGTGTTAATGTTGATCGATGGAAAATCATTATTTATACAATGGCTGGTGTATTTACGGGGATTGCCGGCGTACTAATGGCCTCTCGATTAAATTCTGCTCAGCCTGCGTTAGGGATGGGATATGAATTAGAAGCAATTGCAGCAGTAGTAATTGGTGGAACCTCACTTAGTGGTGGTAAAGGAACGATTGTAGGTACAGTAATTGGAGCTCTAATCATGAGTGTTCTAACGAATGGCCTACGTATTTTATCAGTTCCACAAGAATGGCAAACTGTTGTTGTAGGATTTGTTATTATATTAGCGGTTTATGCAGATATCTTAAGAAGAAAGAAAGCATAAAACTATGGATCTGGTTTAACCTCCATTAGGAGTTAAATAAAAAAATAAATGATAACAAAAGGGGAGAAGCGGTTTGAAAAAGTTAGCCATTTTTATGATGTTAATGTTGTTAGCACTAACAGCATTAGCGGGGTGTAATTCCTCATCTTCAGGTACTCAAGAGGGATCAAGTGGATCTGAAGGGACAAATGAATCTGCAGAAGGTGGAAGTGACAAACTTTATATTCCAGTTATCTCAAAGGGGTTCCAACATCAGTTCTGGCAAGCGGTAAAAACAGGAGCAGAACAAGCTGCTGAAGAATTTGGGGCGGAGATTACATTTGAGGGTCCTGAAACAGAAGCGCAAGTAGATAAACAGATTGAAATGTTAAAAGCTGCACTTGATAATCAACCAAGTGCAATTGGATTTGCTGCACTTGATAGTCAGGCTTCCATTCCATTATTGCAACAAGCTCAAGAAAAGAATATTCCAATTGTTGCTTTTGACTCTGGTGTAGATAGTGAAATTCCAGTATCAACAGCCTCAACTGATAATAAAGCTGCTTCAGCTCTTGCTGCAGATAAAATGGCGGAGCTAATCGGTGAAGAAGGTAAAGTCGCATTAATTGTACATGATCAAACAAGTATTACAGGAATAGATCGTCGTGATGGCTTTGTAAATCAAATGGAAGAAAAATATCCGAATATTGAAATCGTTGATATTCAATACGGTGGTGGAGACCATTTAAAATCAACTGACCTTGCAAAAGCAATTTTACTTGCACATCCGGATGTAAAAGGTTTCTATGGGGCAAATGAAGGTTCAGCGATTGGTGTAGTTAATGCTGTAAAAGAGTTAGGCAAAGATGGAGAAGTTGTTGTAATTGGTTTCGACTCTGGAAAACAACAAATCGAAGCAATTAAAGATGGAACAATGGCGGGAGCTATCACGCAAAATCCAATCGGTATTGGTTATGAAACTGTAAAAGCCGCAATTCAAGCAGCTAAGGGAGAAGAAGTAGAAGAGTCAATCGACACGGGCTTCTACTGGTACGATAAAGAAAATATTGATGATGAAGAAATTCAGGCAGTGTTATACGAATAAGTATAATAGTGGGGGATGCTCTAAGGGGCAGCCCCCTTATTCAAACCAAATAATATAATAGTACATAACTCTTAATAATAAAGGAGCTTACAATCAAAAAAATGTTGTTTTTTATATTGAAAATGTTTGTTTTTGTGTTTATAATCAACATTAACAAATAAAACAAAAGATTTAGCAAATGTTTTCTGTTATGAAAAACAATTAAACTACATGTGCAAAGTGTTTAAATCTTAATGTTACTCAGCACAAATATTTAAAGACCTAAACTATTGTTTTACTATTCTTTAAATAAGATGATAGGGAGATAATTATGAGGATAAAATGGGGAATTCTAAGTACGGCTAATATTGCAATAGATGCAGTTATTCCAGCAATAAAACGGTCTAGTAACGGGGGAGTTCATGCTATTGCTAGCAGTAGCGGTAAAGCAAGAAGAACAGCAGAGTATCTGCAAATACCGAAATTTTTTGAAAACTATCAAGAGATGTTAGAAGATCCTGAAATTGATGCAGTTTATATTCCACTTCCAAATAATATGCACTACGAATGGACGATTAAAGCGGCTAAAGCAAAAAAGCATATTCTTTGTGAAAAACCAGCAGCATTAAGTGCTAGTCAAATGGAAGAAATGATTTCTACTTGTAAAAAAAATAATGTTTTGTTTATGGAAGCTTTTATGTATCGCTTTCATGAACAGCATAAAAAAGTTAAGGAATTAGTCGATGATAATGTAATAGGGGATATAAAAATTATTCGTTCAAGTTTCTCTTTTAATTTATTAAATAAAAGTGATGACATTCGGTTAAATCCATCCCTTGGAGGCGGCTCAATTTATGATGTTGGGTGTTATTGTATAAATTCCATTCGGTACATTTTGGAGAAAGAACCGACTCATGTAACAGCTCGAGGTGTGCTAAGTTCAAATGGTGTTGATACATCAGCCACAATGATTATGGAGTTTCCTAATAATGTCTTGGCTACTATCGACTGCAGCTTCGAAGGAACGTTAAGGAATGAATACGAAATAGTTGGTACAAAAGGTAGTATTAGCGTACCTCATGCTTTTAGACCTGATTTAAATGGACATATTGGAAGTGTAATAGTAAAAAATGAATATAAAAGTACTGAATATCTTGTGAGTACAGATCAGTATTTGGCTGAGGTTGAGCATTTTTCGGATTGCATTTTAAATCAAATTAGTCCTTCTTATACTGAAGAGAATACTTTAGCAAATATGAGAGTTATAGATGCTGTCTATCAATCTCTTCGGAAAAAAGAATTAATTACTTTATAGTTTTTATTTTGCAAAGGAGGATGGGAAATGTCAGGTGTTAAACAACAGTTAAAAATGTATGCAAATAAAATTGTGGAAACAGCCTTAGTTGTAGGTGCTGGTGGAAATCTAAGTATGAGAGATGGGGAGTATATGTATATTTCTCCTAGTGGATTTGATCTCCAAGAAATTGATGATACCCAATGGGTAAAAGTGGATATTAAAACAGGAGAGGTATTAGGAGATTTAAAGCCATCATCTGAGTTATTAATGCATTTAGAATGTTATCGGAAACGTTCTGATATAACTGCTGTGTTACACGCTCATCCGAGTTACTCAGTAGGTGTATCAAGCTCTGGTAATGATATTCCAATGCTTTTTCCGGATGCACCAGCAATGATACGAAATGTTTCTTATCTTGAATATCTCATTCCTACAACAGAGGTTTTAGCCAATGCAGTTGGAGAAGTTATTCCAGATACAGATGTTGTGGTAATGAGGAATCATGGAGTACTTACAGTCGGAAAAACGATGAAAGAGGCTTACTTCTTTATGCAAATTATCGAAGAATCAGCAAAGGTATTTACGATTGCCTCTACTGTTGGTTCACCACGTATTTTAACAGATATTGAAGTAGAAGATTTGCGTAATCTTTCATCAGAAAGATATCGTTCCAATCTATTAAAAGATGCCAAGTAACGATCGTTGTTTGAGGGGTGTGTATTTATGGGCAAAGTATGGGCTTTTGATTTAGGTGCATCCAATGGGCGATTAATGTTGGGAAGTTTTAATGGCGAAAAGATAAACTTGGAAGAAATTCATCGTTTTCCTAACTCCCCAGTACATATAAATACTCATTATTATTGGGATATTCTAAGAATCTTTCAAGAAATGAAAAATGGAATAACCAAAAGTGTCAAAATGGGACATAAGGATGTTATGAGTATGGGGGTTGATACATGGGGGGTTGATTTTGGGTTGTTATCTCCCACTGGAGAATTGATAGGAAATCCATATTCTTATCGTGACGAACATTTTCAAGACGGAATGGAAGAAATGCTTGAAGAAATTTCCAAAAGTGAACTGTTTTCGAGAACTGGTGTAGAGCCTGCTCCAATAAATACAATTTGTCAGCTTTATACAATACAAAAGAAAAAACCTGACCTTTTAAAAGGTGCAATAAGTCTCCTATTTACTCCAAATTTAATAAGTTACTTTTTTTCAGGAGTAAAGAAAAATGAATTTACCATTACATCTACGAGCCAGTTGTATAGTTATAAACAAAAAAAATGGGACACTGAAATGCTTGATAAATTAAATATCCCAGTAGATATTTTAGGAGATATTACACCATCAGGTACAATATTGGGACCTACACTTGAAGAAATTAATAAAGAACTTCAAATTGATCCTGTTCAGGTTATTAATATTGCAGGTCATGACACGGCTTGTGCACTTGCTGCTCTACCAATCAATAAGAAAAACACAGCTTTTATGAGCTGTGGAACATGGGTATTAGTAGGTATTCAAGTAGAACAACCAGTTGTATCTGAGGATGCTCTTGCCTGGGGCTTTACAAATGAGGGGACATTAGAAGGTCATTATCGACTACAAAAAAATAATATGGGTTTATGGCTAATACAACAATGTCATAAAGTTTGGGAAAGAGAAGGTCATGGGATTAGCTATGAAGAACAAAATTTATTAGTGAATGAGGCTAAGCCGTTACAACATTTTATTAATCCTGATGATCAAACCTTTTTTAACCCTAAAAATATGGTAACGGCTATACAAGATTATTGCATAAATTCGGGTCAAACACCACCTGAAACGAAGGGTGAAATACTTAGATGTATATTAGAGAGTTTAGCATTTAAATATCAATGGGTTTTAGAGAAACTTGAAAATTTGACCAATACATCTTTAGAAGAAATACATATGGGTGGGGGTGGAATACAGAACCATTTATTATGTCAATTTATTGCAAATGCAACAGATCGTACCGTACATGCTGGTCCAATTGAAGCAAGTGCAATTGGAAACGCTTTATCACAATGGATAGCTTTAGGCGAAATCAAGGATATTCAGGAAGCAAGACAAATTGTTCAAAGATCATTCGTCACTAAAACGTATTACCCTCAAAATCAAATTAACTTTAGCGAGGCATATAATCGATTTTTAAAATTAATCTAAATAGAAGTTATTGAAGGAGGAAAAACAAATGAGTAACAAAAGCAATAGATACTATGGTCAATTACCTAAAATCGGTATTCGTCCGACAATTGACGGAAGACGTAATGGGGTAAGAGAATCACTTGAAGAGGTAACAATGAACTTAGCTAAATCAGTTGCTAAATTAATTGGTGAAAATGTATCATATTATAATGGAGAACAAGTTGAATGTGTTATAGCAGATACTTGTATTGGAGGGGTTGCAGAAGCTGCTCAAGCTGCTGAAAAATTTGCTAGAGAAGGAGTAGGTGTTTCTATAACGGTAACACCATGTTGGTGCTATGGCACAGAAACAATGGATACAGATCCTTCTATTCCTAAGGCAGTTTGGGGCTTTAACGGTACGAATCGTCCAGGAGCAGTATATTTAGCTGCTGTCCTAGCTGCTCACAATCAAAAAGGTTTACCGGCTTTTGGAATATATGGTAAAGATGTTCAAGATGTTGGAGATACAGAGATTCCTGAAGATGTTCAAGAAAAGTTATTGCGTTTCACAAAAGCAGGCTTGACAGTAGCGATGATGAAAGGAAAATCTTATCTATCAATGGGTTCAGTTTCAATGGGGATTGCTGGTAGTATGATTGACGAAAGCTTTTTCCAAGAGTATCTAGGAATGAGAAATGAGTATATTGATATGACAGAATTTGTTAGAAGATTTGATAAAGAAATTTATGATATAGAAGAATATGATTTGGCATTAAAGTGGGTAAAAGAGAACTTTAAAATGGGAGAAGATAATAATAAAGATACCCACAAGAGGACTGATGAAGAAAAGGAAAAAGATTTAGAAACTAGTGTGAAAATGACGTTGATTGCCAGGGATCTAATGGTTGGTAATCCAAAGCTTGAGGAAATCGGTTACGGTGAAGAAGCAATGGGGCATAATGCAGTTGCTGCAGGATTCCAAGGGCAACGTCAATGGACTGATCATTTTCCAAATGGAGATTTTATGGAAGCAATCTTAAACTCATCATTTGATTGGAATGGAGTTAGATCTCCGTATATTGTAGCTACCGAAAACGATAGCTTAAACGGTGTAACAATGCTCTTAGGCTATTTATTAACAAATACTGCACAGGTATTTGCTGATGTTAGAACTTATTGGAGTCCTGATGCTGTAAAACGAGTTACAGGTCATGAAGTAGAGGGTAAATCAAAGAATGGGTTTATCCATTTAATTAACTCAGGTCCTGCAGCTCTTGATGGTACTGGAAAACAAAGAAAAGACGGTAAGCCCGTTCTGAAACCATTCTGGGAAATAACAGAGCAAGAAGTTAAAGACTGTCTTGACGCTACATTGTTGAGACCTGCCTCTACTGAATATTTTAGAGGCGGTGGATATTCAACCGATTTCTTAACTGAAGGAGAGATGCCAGTAACTATTGCAAGAATAAATTTAGTTAAGGGGCTTGGGCCAGTTCTTCAAATTGCAGAAGGCTATACTGTTGATTTACCAGAAAGTGTTCATGATACGCTTGATTTACGTACAGATCCAACATGGCCAACAACCTGGTTTGTACCGAACCTAACTGGAGAAGGTGTATTTAAGGATGTATATTCGGTAATGAACAATTGGGGAGCAAACCACTGTTCTATGAGTTACGGTCATATAGGTGCGGATTTAATTACTCTCGCTTCAATGTTAAGAATTCCAGTTAACATGCATAATGTCTCTGATGAAAAGATTTTTAGACCAAGTGCATGGGGGATGTTTGGTACCGCGGATGCAGAAGCTGCAGATTATCGTGCGTGTACTAATTTTGGACCATTATATCGATAATATGATATTAATTGCCCCCTGAAGAAGAGATTATTCAGGGGGAATTTTTATCAAAATGTAATATCAAGATATGAAAACATATAGGTGGAGGTGAGTACAATGAAAAAAGTCGTCTCACAAGAAGGTTTACTTGGTATGAATAGAAAAAAAGAAATTGTTAAACTGTTAACTAATTCCGGAGCAGTACGTGTTGCTCAATTAAGTAAGATTTTTGGGGTAACTGAAGAAACAATTAGAAGAGATTTAGAAAAGTTAGAAGCTGAGGGGCAACTGAAAAGAGTTCACGGAGGTGCTGTTCCTTTAAGTGAAAGCTCAATTGAATTACCGTTTTTAGAACGAACGGTCAAAAACATTGAACAAAAAATAAAGATTGGTCAAATGGCAGCTAATTTTGTTAATGATCGGGATATCATCGCATTGGACTCAAGTTCAACCTGTCTTGAGTTAGCAAAAAATATTGGAGATAAAAAAGTCTCTGTTCTCACAAATGGATTTTTTGTCGTTCAAGAGTTAGGTCAAAAACATGATGTCTCTGTGCTTTGTACAGGGGGTTACTATAATGCAGACCACCATGCGTTTTTTGGGCATTCAGCTGAAAACTCAATAGAAGGCCTTCATATAGGAAAATTATTTCTATCGTGTAAGGGATTTGATGTGAATTGGGGTATAAGTGAAAGTCATGAGCAGCAAGCAATGTTTAAAAGGAAGTTACTCTCAATTGCGGGTCAAGTGAATTTACTGGTCGATAGTAGTAAGTTAAATGTAAAAGCACTAATACAAACAGCACCTTTAGAAAAGATTCATAGAATCATTACGGACAATGGGATAGAAGACGCACTTGTAAAATCAATTGAAAAACAGGGGATAGAAGTGATTATTAGTAACTAATCTACCAAAGGTGAGGGATGAAATTTGGGACAGACAAAATATGCAATTGGTGTTGATTATGGAACAGAATCGGGAAGAGCAGTCCTTGTTGATATCAACTCAGGAGTAGTAGTGGCGAAACACACTACTCCTTATCCACATGGGGTAATTGATGAGAATCTACCTAATTCGTTAGAAAAATTACCAAATGATTTTGCTTTGCAACACCCAGACGATTATCTGCTTGTATTAAAAGAATCAATCCCTAACATTCTTAATCAATCTGGAGTAAGAGCTGAAGATGTAATTGGAGTAGGTATTGACTTTACTGCATGTACAATCCTTCCAGTAGATCAAGATTTAGTTCCTCTTTGTACAAAAGAAGAGTGGAACTATAATCCACATTCTTGGGTAAAGCTTTGGAAACACCATGCTGCCCAAGATGAAGCAACAAAAATGAATCAACTTGCGGAACAAAGAGGTGAAGAGTGGTTAAAGCGTTATGGTGGGAAAATCTCTTCAGAATGGGCTATCCCAAAAGTTTGGCAGGTATTAGATGAAGCTCCAGACGTTTATGAAGCTACATATCTATTTTTGGAAGCTGCAGATTGGGTTACTGCACAAATGACAGGAAATGTGGTGCGAAATAGTTGTGCTGCCGGATATAAAGGAACTTGGCATAAACAAAAAGGATATGTATCACAAGAATTTTTAAATGCTTTGCACCCAGATCTTTCTGATCTCTATGAGACAAAGCTTCGAGGGGATGTAGTTTCCCTTGGTACAAAAGCAGGTGAATTAACAGAAGAGTTTGCTAATTTAGTAGGCTTAAAAAAGGGAACGGCTGTCGCAGTTGGTGCAATTGATGCACATGCTGGTGTACCAGGAGCAGGAGTTGCCACACCAGGCAGAATGGTAATGGTTATGGGAACTTCGACGTGTCATATGTTAATTAGTGATAAAGAAGTTCTTGTTGATGGCATAAGTGGTGTTGTAGAAGATGGGATTATCCCCGGGTTTTATGGATATGAAGCAGGGCAAGCTGCAGTGGGAGATATTTTTGCATGGTTTGTAGAAAACAGTGTTCCAACTTCTGTCGTGGAAGAAGCGAATGAACGCGGAATTAGTATACATCAGCTGCTAGAAAAGAAAGCGGATACATTGAAGCCGGGTCAAAGTGGTTTGTTGGTTTTAGATTGGCATAATGGAAATAGAACACCATTAGTAGATACTGAACTTTCAGGAATATTAGTAGGTCAAACATTGTCAACGAAGCCGGAAGAAATTTATCGTGCTCTAATTGAAGCAACTGCATTTGGAACACGTTTAATTATTGATACGTTTAAAAATCAAGGAGTAGACATACATGAATTAGTTGCTTGTGGTGGTTTACCCCACAGGAACCGTATGTTAATGCAAATTTATGCTGATGTAACAAATATGGAAATAAAAATTTCTGATACTACTTTAACACCTGCGATAGGATCAGCAATGTTTGGAGCAGTAGTAGCAGGTCCTGAAAGAGGTGGTTATTCCACTATTATGGAGGCTGCAGCAAACATGGCGCGTTTAAAAGAGGAGTCATTTGTCCCTAATCCAAATCATGTAAAGATCTATGATGAAATGTACAAAGAATATCTGAAATTACATGATTATTTCGGTCGAGGAAAAAATAATATTATGAAAAAACTTAAACAATTAAAAGCACAAGTTTTAAACTAGTTTTGTTCTATGTGGAAACACAGTCTATTATGTGATTGTGTTTCTAATATAATTATAATCTTTAATAACTAACTATATTTCTCTTCAACTTAATGTATCTACTATTAAAATTACCTCTAAGTTCTATTCATATTTGTAATACTAAAAGACAATTTTTCAATCAACCTATTTAATACGCAAACAATTACAAAAAAATCCATGGGAAATTAATAGAAAACTAAATATAAATTTAGGAGAGATGAAAATGGATTATCGGAAAATCGGTAACACTGACTTGAAGGTATCAAATTTAAGTTTGGGTGCATCTTCATTAGGATCTGTCTTTCGCGAGATAAATGAAGAGGAAGGAATTCGTACAGTTCATATGGCAATAGATATGGGAATTAATCTAATTGATGTATCGCCATACTATGGATTAACAAAAGCGGAATCTGTTCTTGGAAGGGCTATTCATGGTATTCAGCGTGAGAAATTTTTCCTTTCTACAAAAGCAGGAAGGTTTGGAGATAATGAATTTGATTTTTCAGGTGACCGTATTACTGAAAGTTTGGAAGAAAGTTTAAAAAGGTTAAAAACTGATTATGTTGACATTTTATTATTACACGATATTGAGTTTGGTTCTTTTAACCAAATAGTAGAAGAAGGAATTCCTGCATTACAAAAACTAAAAAAAGAGGGGAAAATACGTTATTTTGGGGTCTCAGGTTTACCTTTGGATATCTTCAATAAAACACTAGAACAGACAACTTTAGATGTTATACTCTCATATTGTCACTACTCATTAAACGATACTTCTTTACTAGAAATCACACCTTTACTTGAAGAAAGGAAAGTCGGCTTGATAAATGCCTCACCTCTTTCAATGGGGTTGTTAACAAATAAAGGCGTTCCACCTTGGCATCCTGCTAGTGAAGAAATCAAACAATTATGTGATAAAGCGGCAACATTTTGTAGAGAAAACGGAGAAGATATTGCCAAATTAGCAATACAATTTTCAGTTTCTAATAAAGTGATTCCGACCACACTAGTAAGTACTGCAAGTTCAGATAATATCGCTAAAAACATACGGTGGGCATCAGAACCAATTGATAAAAAACTTTTGGAAGAAGTATTAAAGATACTTGCTCCAATACATAACCAAACATGGTAGAGCTGGAGTTTTTATATTAATTCTGTGAATAAAAGGGGAGAAGATACTTTGAAAGGAATTGTGTGCGAAAAACCAAATAGACTTAAGATGATTACCCTAGATAAACCAGAATTTAAAGAAGGTGAAGCATTAGTAAAAATACGCAGAATTGGAATCTGTGGAACAGACTTACATGCGTATAAAGGGAATCAACCATATTTTACTTATCCAAGGGTGTTAGGACATGAATTGTCTGGAATTATAGATGAAATTGGAGTAAACCAAGAAGGTTTGGTCAAGGGAGATCAAGTTACAGTAATTCCGTATCTCGAATGTGGGAATTGTGTAGCTTGTAAAAATTCAAAAACAAACTGTTGTACAAATATGAAAGTTTTTGGTGTTCATATTGACGGTGGCATGTGTGAAAGTGTTTCAATTCCTACTGATCATTTAGTTAAAGTAAATGATATTTCATTAGATTTAGCTGCACTTATTGAGCCACTAAGTATAGGTGCTCATGCAGTAAATCGATCTTCGATTGTAAAAGGTGAAAATGCTTTAGTAATTGGTGCTGGACCAATCGGTTTAGGAGTTATGAAATTTGCCAAACAGAAAGGTGCCAATGTAATAGCGATGGATATTAATGAAGAAAGACTAGAGTTTTGTAAAAGGTGGGCAAAAGTAGATCATACGGTTTATGGACTCGATAATCCGCTTGAAAGGCTTTACGAAATAACAGATGGTGAATACCCTACAGTCGTATACGATGCAACAGGGAATTTGTATTCAATGACAAAATCCTTTAACTATGTGGCCCATGGTGGAAGATTAGTATATGTTGGATTGGTAAAGGGTGAGATAACTTTTTCTGACCCTGATTTTCATAAGAAAGAATTAACTCTTATGGGGAGTCGAAACGCAACTAGAGAAGATTTCGAATATGTATTAGATGTCTTAAAATCAGGTGAGATAAATGCTGATGAATTTATAAGCCATCGTTGCACATTTGATAAAATGGTTGATTTATTTGAAAGTTGGTTACTACCAGAATCAAGAGTAATTAAAGCATTGGTAGAATTATAGCTAATTTGTAAGATATTAAGATATAAAACCACAGTACACGGAGGTATTTAATTATGTTAAAAGGTATTCCAAGTATCTTATCACCAGAGCTATTAAAAGTCTTAATGGAAATGGGACATAGTGATGAGATTGTAATCGCCGATGGGAATTTCCCTTCTGCGAGCCATAGTGAAAAAATAATAAGATGTGATGGTCATGGTATTCCCGAGTTATTAACTGCTATTTTACAATTATACCCATTAGATAGCTATGTTGAGAATCCAGTCGCTCTTATGGCTGTTACGCCAGGTGATTCGGTTAAGCCAACAATTTGGGAGGAATATAAAAAGATTATATATGAAAAGAACGGTGAACCAGTAAATATAGAAATGATGAACCGATTTGCTTTTTATGAACGAGCAAAAAATGCTTACGCTATTGTTGCAACAGGAGAAAAGGCTTTGTATGCAAATGTGATTTTGAAAAAGGGAGTGATAAGCTGATTTGATTAAGGAAAACAATCATAAGATAGAATGAGAAAATATGGAGGTTTAAAATGCGTATCGATTCACACCTGCATTTCTGGGAGTATAATGAGTTGGAATATAGTTGGATTTCAAATGAAATGGGACAGTTAAGAAGGTCATTTTTTCCAAAAGATCTAGAACTATCTATAAAGAAATTAAATTTTGAGGGATGTATCGCTGTCCAAGCTAGGCAGTGTTTAGAGGAAAATGAGTTTCTTTTAGATCTTGCAGAAAAGAGCGATATAGTTAAGGGGGTAGTAGGGTGGGTGGATCTATGTTCCACTTCGGTACAACATCAATTAGAAAAGTATGCAAAAAACCCATATTTTAAAGGAGTTCGCCATGTTTTACATGATGAACTTGATGACAAATTTATACTAAGAAAGGACTTTCAAAAAGGCATAGAATTACTTTCAATTTACGGCTTAACCTATGATTTATTAATTTTCCCCAAGCATATTCCTAATGCCATCCAATTAGTAGAAAAATTTCCTAATCAAAAATTTGTCCTGGATCATCTTGCAAAACCAGATATAAAAAATCAGGTCATAAAAGGTTGGGCTGAAGATGTTACAACTCTTGCTTCTTATGGCAATGTGTACTGTAAATTATCAGGTATGGTAACGGAGGCAGATTGGTTGAACTGGAAAGAGACAGACTTTTACCCTTATCTTGACCATATTTTTGAATCATTTGGTTCAAAAAGAGTAATGATTGGTTCTGATTGGCCTGTTTGTACCGTTAGCAGTGATTATCTAACAACAATGAATATTGTTTCACGTTATCTTAAAAGATTCCCTTCTGACATAAAAGAAAGAGTAATGGGGGGGAATTGCGCAACATTTTATAACTTAGAAAATAAATTTTAATGATTTATACTATATTAAGAATATAGTATAAATCATTAATCTATACATATATTTCTTTTCCTTATATAATAAAACGGATAATAAATTAATATGATCAATCTTCGGGGCAGGGTGCAATTCCCGACCGGCGGTGATGAAATTTATATTTCTAAGTCCGCGAGCCGTAATAATGGCAGGATCTGGTGCGATTCCAGAACCGACAGTATAGTCTGGATGTGAGAAGATGGAGGTTCAAACGTTGAAAAAATTAGTTTTTCAACGTTTATTAGACTTGAAAAAAACGCCCTGATTGATAATGGTTTAAATAATCATTATTGTCAGGGTTTTTTGATGAGTTTTTAGGTGGCAACTTATCAAAAATTAAAGTCTAAGAGCTTCTTCTTTTTCGGGTGCGATCAGAAAAGGGAGAGAAGAAAAATGAATCAAAGTAAGGTAAGAAAGCATGTAACAGTTGGGATGTTGAGTAGTATAGCGTATGTGCTGATGATGCTCGATTTTCCGTTTCCCGGTTTTTCTGTCTTTTTGCAAATTGATTTTAGTGATGCTCCTGCATTAATTGCAGCAATTGTATTTGGTCCAGCAGCAGGCTTAATGGTGGAAGGGATTAAAAATTAAAAACGTCTTACATTATTTAATCCAAGGGAGTGCAACTGGTGTGCCAGTAGGTCAGGTAGCTAATTTTATAGCTGGGGCTTTATTTATTTTACCCTCCTCGTTCATGTTTAGACGTTATAAATCATTAAAAGGTCTTTTGATAGGGCTAGTGATTGGAACGTTACTTATGACAAGTGTTATGAGCGTCTTAAATTATTATGTCATTATGCCTGCATATACAATGTTTTTAAATTCACCGGCTATGACTGCTGAGGCAACTAAACAATTGGTTGTTGCTTCAATTATGCCGTTTAATTTTATAAAAGGAATACTAATGACCTTACTATTCCTCCTAATTATTTCGAAACTAAAATTTTGGTTAACTAATCAATTACAAATCCATACAAGATCTTTATAAGATAAAACCCCCTCTTAACCTAAGAGGGGGTTTTTCGTTTTATTCAAACTTTAGAGCATCTCCATCAAATTTTTCATCAGCAATTTTGATTGAATCTGTTGGGCAACCTTCGAAAGCATCCATCATATCTTCTTCAAGGGCTTCAGGTACTTCAACAACCCCTTGGTTATCATCTAAGGTAACAAATGCGATACCTTCATCATCATAATCATAAATGTCTGGTGCAGCTGCTCCACAAGCTCCACATGCAATGCATGTATCCTTGTCAACTATTGTATATTTTGCCATTAAACAAACCTCCTGATAAAAATCATACCACATTATATGGTAGAACTGATAAAATGAGTGATTCTTAATCGAAAAACTTCATTTTCTCTGTTACGCCTATCTTGTATTGTAAAACGGTTTTTTTGACATTTCAATAAAAAACTCTTTTGATAATCGTTCTCACACCTAAGTTTCCTACTTATGATAACAATAAATTGATTAAAATCTAAACGAAAGTCCATAAATTTGTTAAAATAGAAAAGGTAATCGAATATTGTCAAACATTGTAGGGTGGTATAATGAAGCTAGATTATTTCCATACTGTCATGCTCTTTTGCTTAAATCAATTTAATGGAGAAAGAACTGTCTCCGCTATTTATCATTTACTTAATGGGAAAAAATCTTCACAAACAATTCAAGATGGCAAACTTTTTAAAGTAACTTTCCTTTTTAGCCTATTTCCGAAATTATCTAGAATACAAACTGATGAAACATGGAATGCTCTTCTAAAACAAGGGTTGATTGAGCAACTACCTGATAATAAGTCTCGACTTACAAATGAAGGAAATGAATTTTTAAAAGAAAGCCTAGGGAATAAACCAATTCCTTCGCAATTAAATGGTTGGAATTATGGAGACGTTGGAAGAGTTTTATGGAGGAGGCTTTCTCTTCTCGTTCAAGTATTATCAAATTATGCTTATGAAAAAAGAGACTACTTACCTGTAACGAAAAATCAAGAAGACTTACAGTGGGTAAAAATATTTCTGAAACAGCATGATCGTTCTAATAATGAGTTAGCTGATCGCATATACAGTGAACTTAAGGATATATTGAATACCCAATCAAGTAAGGATGCCACTATTTTTGTTCAAAGATTAACATCGAGTCAAAAAATTGGATTAACTTTTGAACAGATTGCATATAAGCATGATGAGGATCCTATTTATACGTACTTATTGTTTTGGAATGTTGTTCATTCCATTATTACGTCTCTTCAAACCAACAAAAGTAAATATTCGTTACTTAACGAAATGATAGAAGATAAGTGGCAAATTGAAGGTTTTACCTCTTCAACGAAAATTACAAGGTCATATTTACTGCAAGGATTGGACCCTGCTGAAATTGCTACAGTTAGAAGACTTAAGCTAAGTACAATTGAAGACCATATTGTCGAAATTACATTACACGATCAACAATATATCCCAACAGCTTTTTTGAACGAGGAAGATTACAATAAAATTATGGGAGCAATCACAAGGCTGAAAACACATCAGTTAAAAAAAGTGAGAGAAGTATTAAATAACGAATATAGTTATTTTCAAATTAGACTTACTTATGCGCTCATCGGGAGGGGAGAAACATCCAAAAGCTAGAACAAGCGTTACAGTCCCACTTTCAATTACAACACTTTCGTGAAGGTCAGCGGGAAATTATTGAAGCAGTTCTTCAAGAAAATGATGTAGTCGCTATGCTCCCGACGGGTGGCGGGAAGTCGTTGTGTTATCAACTTCCAGGTTATTTTCTAAAAGGACCGATATTGATTGTCTCTCCTTTACTTTCCTTAATGGAAGATCAGGTAGAACAAATTAAGAAAAGAGGAGAGAAAAGAGTTGTTGCCCTTAACAGTACAATTTCACTTATAAGAAGAAGGCAAATTCTACATGAATTAAGAAAGTATCGCTATATCTATGTTTCTCCAGAGATTCTTCAATATGATTATGTATTAAATGCCTTAAAAAATGCTGGAATATCTCTATTTGTTGTTGATGAAGCTCATTGTATTTCTCAATGGGGACATGACTTTAGACCAGATTATTCTAAGCTCGGTGAAATAAAAGAAGCACTTTTAAATCCACCTTGTTTAGCGTTAACGGCTACTGCAACAAAAGAGGTATTAGAAGATATCCATCATATTCTTCGACTAGATGCGAATTTCAAAAAATTTATATTTTCTATAAATCGACCAAACATTGGAATATCAGTGGAAAGATGTTATTCATTGGAAGAAAAAATTGATCGAGTACACCAATTGGTGCGCAGTTTAAAGGGTCCGGGAATTATTTATTGCTCCAGTAGATTATGGACGGAAAGGGTAGCACAACTACTAATTGATTCAGGGTTAACAGATGTTGCGTATTATCATGGTGGGATGGAACAAGAACAGAGAATTCTAATTCAACAGCAGTTTCTATATGATCAATTGCAGATTGTATGCTGTACGAATGCGTTCGGTATGGGGATTAATAAACAGAATATAAGATTTGTCCTTCATTTTCATTTTCCATCACAATTAGAATCTTATATGCAGGAAATAGGTAGGGCAGGCCGGGATGGTAAGGATAGTGTTGCCATTACATTAGTAACAGATGCAGACTATGAAATACCGAAATCGCTCGTTGAGTCAGAATTTCCTAATAATGATGCTTTACAGCAAACAATTTACTTTATGCTCCAACATGAAAAAGTAACTTTAGAACAAATTCAACAGCTTTTTGGGTTAACGGAAACTCAATGGCGTTATGTTGAGAATGCTTTTTATAAACATCGAACACCTAATGTTTCACCGGAAAACTTAATAGCTACAATCTGGTATGAAATAGAAAAAAGGGTAGCTCTAAAGCATGAAAAACTAACAGATATGTCGAAATGGCTAGCAGGCGAAACATGTAGAAGAAAAAAATTACTCGCCTATTTCAATGAAGCATATGAAAATAAGCAAAAAAACTGCTGTGATGTGTGTGGAATAAATTATGATTTATATATTCCAGAAGCTAGCCTGAAAATAAAAGAGAATGATAGAAGTTGGCAAGAAGAATTAAGGCTGATCTTTTGCAAGGTGAGTGAATAAAATTTGTTTAAAAAACAAAATGAATTAATTAATCAACTAACAGATAAGCAAATCGTACAAAATTTATATTTTACACAATTTCTTCTTATTTGTGTTTCCATTATTTTTGGTTTTTTTCTCTTTGATCATGTACAAGACTTTTTTGGACTATTTCATTTTAGAGACATTGATTTTATTTTATATGGGGTCGGAACAGCCTTATTGGTGATAATTGTGGATTTTAGTGTATTTAAATTGGCACCAAAAGATCTTGTTGATGATGGTGGCATTAATGAGAAGATTTTTGAAAAGCGATCTATCCCACATATCTTTTTTCTTACTGCAGTTATAGCGGTGTCAGAGGAAATATTATTTAGAGGGGTTATTCAAACACATTTGGGTCTATGGGTTGCTAGTATTATTTTTGCAATCCTACATTTTCGATATCTCTCAAAATGGCTATTATTTTTAATGGTTATTTCTATAAGTATTTTATTAGGGTATGTTTATGAACTAACAGCAAACCTTTTTACAACCATTTTGGCTCATTACTTAATTGATCTAGTCTTTGCCATTCAAATTAGATGGCAATATGTAAGAGGGGGAAAGAATAAATGAACGACCAAAAAAGACAATCAGATCAAGCAGAGGGATTACGTACGAAAATGATTGATGAATATAAACAGGAACATGGTGATTATCCGCCTCGGAGTGAAGTTCATAAAGATCAGAAGTCGAAAAAAGCTAAGGTGAAAATGAAATATCCTGTAATCAGACTTTTAGCTTTATTTTTTATTCTACTTCCCATATTCATTTTATCTATGAACTTATATTTTAATGAAAAGAATGCTCAAATAACTCAAGGTGATCAAATTGTTGGAGAAGATACAGTGTTTATTTCAAATGGTCAGGAGTCTACTAGTGAGTCAGAAGTAGTAACTAGTAGTGACTCAATCGAAGAAGAACAAGATACATCGGATCTAGAAAGTGAAGAAATGGTGTCACCCAATACTTCTAACAGTGAGAATGAAGTACAAGTTGAGCAAAAAGATCAGATAGCTGAGGAGTCTTTACAAACGAACAGCGAGCAAACTAGTGATGAAGAAGAGTATAAGGAAATCAAAACACATAAGGTAGCAGGTGGAGAAACCATTTTTACTATTGCTATTAAGTATTACAACAGTAAAGCTGGGATGGAAACGATCCGTACCTATAATGGAATAAAGGGAAATGAAATTTATGAAGGACAGGTATTAAAAATCCCTATTAAGTAGCATATTTGCTTCATAACGTTGTGGACGACCTCATACAATATAGTAACCGTAATGTATTGTTGGATGAGAGGGCGTGACCATGATTGAAATAAAAATTCAGCAATTAAAGAATCATACTGACGAACCAACAAAACAAATGCTTGACAATTTAGTCGAGAAAAAAAGAAAATTTGAAAAGTATAAACTCAAGTGTTTTCGAGCACAGTTTGTTACTTTCATTTTGCTAATGGGCTTTATAGCTTACCTTTATGTGTTTATTATTAAACCAACTGGCGGGCAGGCTGATGCTTTCTTTCACTTATTATTTGACGGCGAAATGAATATCTTTTTTGTCTTGCTCATTGTAGGTGGTTATGCAACAGCACAATATTTTAAGAAAAAGGAAGATAAAGCAGAAACTGAATACCAAAATTTAAGATGTGAAGTTATTAGGAAAAGTGCTGAACTCTGGCCACAGCCAACTCAATGGCAAAACAGACATGAAGTATTCAAAATGATGAAATCAGAATTTGACATAAACTTGTTTCATGAAAGCAAGTAAATGACCCCTTCTTTCTTATTTTGGAAAGAAAGGGTTTTTTGTTATAATAAAAGAGTTTCTTTATTGTTTTAAGTGTATATAGAGGTGATTGAACTGTTAATAATTGTAGTTAGTTTTTTCCTGGGAATTCTTGTGTTGTTACTTTTTATGTTTATAGAAGCTAGAAAGAATCATTTAACAAAGCATCATATAGAATTTAACACTTTTCCAAAAAGTGTTGGATCACTTTCAATTTTTTTTATTTCAGATATTCATAGAAGAAGAATTTCTACACGTTTATTGGAAAAAATACCAGAAAAAGTTGATCTCATAATTATAGGTGGAGACTTGACTGAATCAGGAGTACCATTTTCTAGAGTTGAAGAAAATATTAAATTGTTAAGGAAATTGGGTCCTACTTTTTTTGTGTTTGGCAATAATGATTATGAAGTAGGGAAAAATGAGCTTGAAGCACTGCTTTTAAAAAATAATATTACAATCCTTAATAATTCTTCAACAACTTTCACTTCAGCAAATGGAGAGAAAATTTCTTTATTAGGAGTAGAGGATACCAGTAAAAGAAGAGACGAACTACATCATGCTTTAGAACGTACGTCACCCTCTGAATTCAAGATCCTAGTAAGCCACAACCCTGACATATATAAAAAGATTGATCCAAAAGATGGTATTTCTATCATTTTAAGTGGGCATACTCATGGTGGACAAATAAGGTTTTTGGGTCTTGGTTTATATGAAAAAGGAAAGCTGCACTATCTTGAAAACAGTGTTCTATTAGTGAGCAATGGATATGGCACAACTTCTTTACCTTTAAGATTAGGAGCACCGGCTGAGGCAAATTATCTTGTATTATCGTCAAAATAGAATAAATTCTTCAGATGTCATGATCCATAAATTTATAGAGAATATGGGATAAGAATCACCTTTACAAAACCATGCTGATATTAAGCATGGTTTATTCATTTGTTATACAAAGTTTACACAAGTTGATCTATCTTATATAATTTCTATATAAGTACATATTGGGGGATTTACCATGTCGAATCATGAAGGCAAATATAATATAAAGGCAGTTTCAAAAATGCTTGGAATTCAAGCTGGAACATTACGGGCCTGGGAACGAAGATATAATATGATTGCACCTATTAGGAATGAATCAGGTCACCGTTTATATACAGAGGAGCATATAAAAATTTTAAAGTGGCTTATTACAAAAGTCGATAAGGGCTTTACGATTAGTCAAGCGGTCAACTTATTAGAAACAAACCAGGCATCTATTAACGAACAAGTTGAATTGAAAACAGATGGAGAACAGGTTGATTACTCTGAAGATTTAATGGAAGAATTACTTTATGCTCTCTTAAAATTTGATGAAAGCAAAGCACATGATCTTCTAAATAAAGCATTCAGCCTATATTCAGTTGACAAAGTAGTAATTGAAATATTAGGTACTTTGTTAGTGAAAATTGGGGACAAATGGGAAAATGGAAAGATAACTTCAGCACATGAACACTTTGCATCATCTTTTTTACGTTCGCGAATAGGTATGATTTTGCATACATTACCTGTAGATGGTTTGTTACCTAAAGTAATTGGGGTATGCGGACCAGAAGAATCACATGAATTAGGTCTTTTAATTTTTACATTATTTTTAAGAAGAAAAGGTTTTGAAGTTATCTATTTAGGAGCAAGTATTGCTGAGGGAGATATTGATATTGTTCTAAATGAAGTTAAGCCGGAATTTTTGTTTTTATCTTGTACTTTAGTAAGAAATGTGAAAAAAACGTTGGAGCTTGTAGATGAGCTTTCCGTAAAATTTCATAACCTTCAAATTGGTTTAGGAGGAAAAGCTTTCTCAAAGGTAACTCCGCAAATCCTTGAACCTTATGCAGGCTATTTACTTGGGGAGGATAAACAACACTGGGAATCTTGGCTAAGGGATAGATTAGGTATGAAAAATCAATAGTTATTTCTTGTCTAAATCTGCTGAAGAGTGTAAACTGTAAAAAATATTAGAACCATCTCGTATGTAAATCATACAATGATTGTATATTGAGCGGTCTCACGGCAGGAGGGTATGGGATGCGGCTAGAGCGACTAAACTATGATAAAATTAAAATTTTTTTAACGACGGATGACTTGCATGATAGAGGTTTAACTAAGGAAGATCTCTGGAAAGACTCATTAAAAGTCCATCAATTATTTAGAGATATGATGAATGAAGCTAGTGTTGAGCTGGGCTTTGAGGCGCATGGACCAATCGCTGTTGAGGTGTATTCACTTCATGCTCAAGGGATGGTTATTATAGTTACAAATTCCAAGGATTCTGATGATTTAGACGATGACTTTTCAGACGATTATATTGAGATGCAAGTGAAGGTGGATGAAAGCTTCGATGTTATTTATGAGTTTGAGTCATTTGAAGCTATCATTCAGTTATCACATTATTTATATCACCAAAACATCTTAGATGGAATGGTTGTTTATTTCCAAGAAAGATATTTCTTATTATTAAGTGACGATCAGCCTATGAACATTGATAATTTAGTAGCTATCTTGGCAGAGTATGGAAGTCCATCAACTTTGACAGTCCATAGATTAATGGAGTATGGAAAAATAATCATGCAAAATGATGCTATTGAGCAAATATACAACCATTTTTGGTTGAAAAATAGAGAAAGATAACTTTTTATAATAAGTTATGAAGATATTGGTGAGTTTATGCAAACGGTCAACGTGAAGGCTGTTAGCTAAAGTCACCTCTTTTTCTTATTTATTGTATGAAATAATGCAAATAACAAACGATAAGAAAGTCTTTCATTTAAGTTAGGATTAATTAAAAATGCTAAGTATAGATAACGTTAGATTATTTATAAAGAATATCTTTTTTCTTCTTTGCATAAGCGGCTTGAGAGTGTATACTATGTCATGAAAGGTGGACATTCTTTCATTTACTGATTAGATCTAGGAGGTTAACTTTAATGGTAGCCGAGAAAAACACCGATGCACAAAATGATAAATTGGACGTGTTGAAATCAACACAAACGGTGATACATAATGCCCTTGATAAGCTTGGGTACCCCGAGGAAGTATATGAATTATTAAAAGAACCAATAAGATTAATGACGGTGAAAATTCCTGTTCGAATGGATGATGGTTCCGTTAAAATATTTACTGGATACCGTGCTCAACATAACGATGCCGTTGGCCCTACAAAAGGAGGAATTCGCTTCCATCCAAATGTAACTGAAAAAGAGGTTAAGGCATTATCCATTTGGATGAGCTTAAAATGTGGAATAGTTGACCTTCCATATGGTGGAGGAAAAGGTGGAATTGTTTGTGACCCAAGGGATATGTCATTTAGAGAGTTGGAGCGACTAAGCCGAGGGTATGTCCGAGCAATAAGTCAAATTGTTGGACCAACAAAGGACATTCCAGCGCCTGATGTATTTACTAATTCACAAATCATGGCATGGATGATGGATGAATACAGTCGAATTGATGAATTTAATAATCCTGGTTTTATAACAGGTAAGCCCTTGGTATTAGGTGGTTCACATGGTCGTGAATCGGCTACAGCAAAAGGTGTAACTATTTGTATTCGTGAAGCAGCTAAGAAAAAGGGAATTGAACTTGAAGGGGCTCGTGTTGTTGTACAGGGATTTGGTAATGCAGGAAGTTATTTATCAAAATTTATGCATGATGCAGGAGCTAAAATTGTAGGTATTTCTGATGCTTATGGTGGCCTTCACGATCCGAATGGTCTAGATATAGATTATTTACTTGATCGTCGTGATAGTTTTGGAACTGTTACGAAATTATTTAATGATACAATTACAAACAAAGAATTACTTGAACTAGATTGTGATATTCTTGTTCCTGCTGCCATTGAAAATCAAATTACTGAGGAAAATGCCGGGAACATTCGTGCTAGCATTGTAGTAGAAGCTGCGAATGGCCCAACTACACTTGAAGCAACAAAAATTCTTTCAGATCGAGGTATTTTACTAGTACCAGATGTGTTGGCAAGTGCTGGTGGAGTAACGGTTTCTTATTTTGAATGGGTCCAAAATAATCAAGGTTATTACTGGACAGAAGAAGAAGTCGAAGAGAAGCTTGAACAAGTAATGGTTAAGTCATTTAACAACATATACGAAACGAGTCAGAATAGACGAGTTGACATGCGTTTGGCAGCATATATGGTTGGTGTACGAAAGATGGCTGAAGCATCTAGGTTTAGAGGCTGGATTTAAGAAAAATCTTACATGATATAAGAGGGTGACTTATATGTCTAGCCGCTCATACTCTTTACTCTTCACAATAGAGTAATTAACCTGAGTAGGAGGGCTGACTTGGTCATTCTCTTTTTTATTTTTCTTGGTAAATATCGAAATTTATGTTTAAACAATAACCCTTAAAGTTGGGAGAGAAATTCATTGAAAAGGGAAGAAATAATTATTGTAGGTGGAGGTCCATGTGGATTGTCTGCCGCCATTGAATTAGAAGAACTTGGTACTAAACCACTTGTTATAGAAAAAGGAAATATCGTAAATGCAATCTATCACTATCCTACACATCAAACATTTTTCAGTTCTAGTGAAAAATTAGAAATTGGAAATATACCTTTTATTACTGAAAATCGTAAGCCGGTTCGTAACCAAGCTCTGGCTTATTATCGTGAAGTTGTAAAAAGAAAACAACTGAGAATTCATGCCTTTGAAAAAGTTGAAAAAATTGAAAAAAATGAAAATCAAAAATTTATAGTTATAACAAATAAACAAACGTATGAAGCAAGACAGGTTGTGATCGCAACAGGGTATTATGATCATCCAAATTTAATGAATATACCTGGTGAAGATTTACCCAAAGTATTTCACTATTTTAAGGAAGCACATCCATACTTTGATAAAGATGTCGTCGTAATTGGTGGTAAGAACTCAAGTGTTGATGCTGCGTTAGAATTGGTTAAAGCAGGAGCAAGGGTAACCGTTTTATACAGGGGAGCTGATTACTCTAAAAGTGTAAAACCATGGATTTTGCCTGAATTTGAATCACTTGTTAGAAATGAAATAATAAAAATGGAGTTTCAAGCACATGTTCTTGAGATTGAGGAAACTTCTGTGAAATATATTGTGAATGATGAAGAGAAGCAGATAAAGAATGATTTTGTTTTTGCTATGACGGGCTATCATCCAGATCACAAATTTCTCAGAAGTATGGGCGTAACAATCAATGCTGAAACTGGGAGACCTACTCACAACCCAGATACAATGGAGACAAATATTGAAGGGATTTTTATTGCAGGTGTAATTGCAGCTGGAAATAATGCAAACGAAATATTCATTGAGAATGGACGATTTCACGGACAGTTAATATGTGAAACACTCAGCAATAAACAATAATAGGGAGACAGATTTGTGCTCCCTGTTTTTCTATAGTGTTTACGTTGCAAAAATCGTTTCAAGAGTTTGTTGATCTTTTGTTGTTTCTAGTGCAATCATTAGCTTGATTCTTGCTTTTTGTCCATTTAGTCCATTGCTAAAAATAACACCTAATTCTTTTAACTGTCGTCCCCCACCTTCATATCCATACACATCTTGAGCAATGCCATTAAAACAGCGAGATACAAGAACAATCGGTATTTTCTTATTTAGTAAGTTCTTGATCCCTGGCACCATCATAGGTGGCACGTTGCCTTGTCCCAAAGCTTCTATCACTAATCCATCAGGCTGTAACTGTTCTATCCCATTTAGCAGACTGTCGTCCATTCCAGCAAACACTTTGATTAAGAAAACATTTTTATCTAGAGATTCAACATGTAGTGGATTAGTAACAATAGGGGTGTGATGGAAGAAAACGCCACCTTTGTTTACCATTCCGATTGGTCCATATTGCGGGCTTTGAAAAGTTGCCACATTACTTGTATGTGTTTTAGTTACGTTTTTTGCAGTATGAATCTCATCATTCATTACAACCAAAACTCCCATGTTTTTGGCATAATCTGATGCAGCTACTTTTAAGGCTGATAAAAGATTATAAAGCCCATCCGATCCTAGCTCATTACTTGATCTCATCGCACCTGTAAGAACGATTGGAATTGTTAAAGATAACGTTACATCAAGGAAATAGGCAGTTTCCTCTAACGTATCTGTTCCGTGTGTAATAACAACCCCATCAATATTTTTAATTTTTTGCATTTCTTCTATATAATTTTTAATTTGTAACATATTTAATGGTGTAATATGTGGTGAAGGTAAGTGAAACAGTTCTGTTGAGATGAGGTTAATATCAGGTACCTCTTTTATATGTTCAACTAGAGGGTTTTTATCTCCAGGTTTAACCTCTCCTGTTTCTTCGTCTTCCTTCATTGAGATGGTTCCACCAGTGTGAATAAGTAAAATGTTTTTTCTCGACATGACGAAAACTCCTTCAATCTATAAAATTCTGCTTTATTCTGTCATTTTCAATTCTACGATAACATGATACGATTAATAAAGTTAATCTTACATGAATAAAAAAATCTTTTAAATAGATAAAAAGATATTTTGGAGAAGAGGCCTGTAAATGATTGAAATTATATCTGCGGGCATTGCCCCGGGTCTGGCACTATTAAGTTATTTTTACTTAAGAGATCAGTATGAATCAGAGCCGGTCTATTTAGTGTTTCGTTCATTTATCTTTGGGGCTCTGCTTGTTTTTCCGATAATGTTTATTCAATATGTTTTAGAAGTTGAAAAAGTGTTTACTTCTGAATTTTTTTATACTTTTATTGCTGTAGGATTTTTAGAAGAGTTTTTCAAATGGTTCGTCTTATTTTTTACGATCTATCAACATGTTCAATTTAATGAACATTACGATGGTATTGTCTATGGTGTCGCTGTTTCTCTTGGATTTGCGACTTTAGAGAACATTATTTATTTATTTGCAAATGGAGTCGAATATGCATTAGGTCGTGCTCTTTTACCGGTATCAAGTCATGCTCTATTTGGAGTTATTATGGGGTATTATTTAGGGAAAGGGAAATTTTCAATTATTAAAAATCGAACAAAGTGGATAGTTCTATCTTGTTCAATCCCTATCTTATTACACACTGTTTATGATTCAATTTTATTAAATTACTTTAACTGGAAATATATTATGGTTCCATTTATGCTGTTTCTTTGGTGGTTCGCTTTACACAAAGCCAAAAAAGCAAGAATTAAGATATTTGATTCAAAACTGCCTTAATGGCAGTTTTTTTATTTCAAAAATATTGTTGATTTTAAAGAGTTTTTAAGAAATCATTTTAGAAAGGAATTGCTGCCATCAATTGTTTCTTTTGGATAAGTCTTTATTTAGTATGAATAAAATACCAAAGACTACAAAAAATACGTTTAAGCAACTACATCTACTTGAGGAGGCAGCAACATGAAAAACATGCGCATAATGCTGATAGTTGTGGTAATGGCTTTTACATCTATCACATTTCAATTTCTTTCACAAGGCGTTTCTGTAGCACATGCTTTTTCAGATCAAACCATTCAAAGAGGTGCAACGGGAAGTGATGTAATTGAATTGCAGGCAAGGCTTCAATATAACGGATATTATCATGGCCCGATTGATGGAGTCTACGGATGGAGTACGTATTGGGCAGTTAAGAATTTCCAAGATATGTTTGGTCTAGAGGAAGTTGATGGCTTAGTTGGACAAAAAACAAAGGATATGTTACAAAGATCAACTAAATTTTATAGTGATTGGGTTTACAAACAAATTAACCAAGGAAGAAGATTCACACATTATGGCGGAGTCCCGTTAGATATTCAATCTGCACCGTCAGAGCAGCAAATTCAAAAAGCGAGGAAGATTGCGGAGCAAAGACGAATTCAGCAAGAAAAGCAATATAAAGCTCAAGCAAATAACCAGCAACAACAAGAGAAACAACAACAGACTCAAGAGCAACAGAATCAGCAGCAACAAGAAAAACAACAGAATCAACAGCAACAACAAGAACAACAACAGCAGCGGAATCAACAGCAACAACAAGAACAACAACAGCAGCAGAATCAACAACAACAGCAACAACAACAGAATCAACAGCAAAAAAAACAAGCTCAAAAGGATTCAACTGCAGTAAATATGCCGAACGGATTTTCACAAAATGATATCAAGCTAATGGCAAATGCTGTTTATGGAGAAGCTCGTGGTGAGCCATATATCGGACAAGTTGCTGTTGCGGCTGTCATTTTAAACCGAGTTAATAGTGCAACTTTCCCAAATACTGTTTCAGGAGTTATTTTTGAACCACGAGCCTTTACTGCAGTAGCAGATGGGCAAATTTGGTTAACTCCAAATGAATCAGCAAAAAAAGCAGTTTTAGATGCAATTAATGGATTTGACCCGACCGGAAATGCAGTGTATTACTTTAACCCAGATACAGCTACCAGTTCTTGGATTTGGGGAAGACCACAGATTAAACGTATCGGGAAGCATATTTTCTGTGAATAGAAGGGGTGATGATCAATGATACGTGGAATTTTGATTGGAATTTTATCAATCGCTGTGATTGGTACTTCTTACTGGGGGTACAAAGAACATCAAGAAAAAAGTGCAGTGTTGATTCAAGCAGAAAATAGTTATCAACGTGCATTTCATGATTTAACCTATCGTGTTGATCAGCTACATGATAGAATCGGTGCAACTTTAGCTATGAACTCAAGGGAGTCATTATCTCCAGCTTTAGCAGACGTTTGGAGAATTACTTCTGAAGCGCAATCAGACGTAGGTCAGTTACCTTTAGCTTTATTACCTTTCAATAAGACAGAGGAGTTTTTAGCTGGAATTAGCGATTTTAGCTACAAAGCAGCTGTTCGTGATTTAGAAAAAGATCCGCTTACCGAAAAAGAATATAAAACACTAAAATCAATGTATTCAGAAGCTGCTGATGTTCAAAAAGAGTTACGTAAAGTTCAAAGTCTTGTTTTAGAGAATAACTTAAGATGGATGGATGTTGAGCTTGCATTAGCCTCAGGACAAAAGCAAATGGATAATACAATTGTCGATGGGTTAAAAACAGTCGAAAAAAACGTCAAAAGTTACTCTGAATCTCAATTTGGTGCATCACTTACTTCTATGAAGAAAAACTTAGGTTTTGATAATTTAGAAGGAAAAGAAATAAATGCAGAAGAAGCTGAGAAAATAGCAAAGAAGTTTGTAGAGAATAAAGTAACTGACATAAAAGTAACCGAAAACGGTGACGGTGCAGATTATGAATTTTTCAGTGTTTCCATGGATGATAAAGAACAAAAAGTAGACATAAACATGGACATTACGAAAAAGGGTGGATACCCAATATTCTTAGTGCAGAATAGAGATGTTGCGGAAAAGAAAATTAGCTTGAACCAAGCAACAGAAAATGCTAGGAAGTTTTTAAATGAACACGGGTTTAAAGATTTAGATCTTTTCGAAAGTGCTCAATATGATAATGTTGGAGTATTTTCATTTGTTTCTATTGAGAATGGTGTCAGAATATATCCAGATGCTCTTCGCATGAAAGTAGCGTTGGACGATGGTCAAGTGATTGGCTTCACAGCAAGAGATTATTTAGCTGCTCATAAAAAACGTGATATTCCTAAACCAAAGATTTCCAAAGAAGAAGCAGCTAAAATGTTAAATCCTAGCTTAGAAGTACAAGAAGACCGATTGGCTCTTATTTTAAATGAGTTTAAAGAGGAAGTACTTTGCTACGAATTTTTAGGAACGATCGAAAACGATACTTACAGGATTTTTATTAATGCAGAAGATGGAACGGAAGAAAAGGTAGAGATATTAAAAAATCCAGAGCCAATCTTCCAAGATGTTTAATATGTAAACGAGCAAGGATACCCTTTCTTTACTATGACTTGGGTATCCTTTTCTATGTTAAAACGAGTATTTCTTGTTTTGAACGAATATCAAAATACATGTAGGATGTTTATAAGTTAATTTGATCTCCACTATAAGAATGTTGAATAAATATTTGCACTCTTGCAGAACGGATATGTCCATGCTTTAATAAGAAAGAGAGCAATAAGAAAGAGTGATATTGTGATAAAAATTGGGGATGTCATTTCGTTAGAAACGAAGGGCGCAAAATTAGAGAGACTAAAATGTAAACTAGTAGAAAAAAAGGGCAATAAACTATATATTGATTACCCGATAAACCAAGAGACAGGCCGTTCAGCCTTCTTAATGTTAGGGACGCAACTTGTTGCTTCGTTTGTTTCGAATGAAAGTGTTTTTCGTTTTCAAACAGAGGTTACAGGGCGAATAAAAGAAAATATTCCAATGATCTCACTTACGTATCCTGGTGATGACCAATTAATCAAAATTCAAAGAAGACAATTTGTACGTATTGATGCAAATCTAGATGTAGCCATTCATTCTTTGCATAACGAGTTTCAACCTTTTACTGCAGTTACAGCTGACATTAGTGCAGGAGGAACAGCATTACTTCTTCCGAAATCTAACATATTAAAAGAGAAACAGGAAATTGATATTTGGTTTTCCCTACCATTTCAAAATGAAGGAATTGAATACATTAAAGTAAAAGGTAAGATCATTCGGTTTATTCCTGCAGACCATGATTTATTTGTTAAGGCACCTATTGAGTTTCAAAATATCGATGAAGATACTAGGCAGGTTTTAATTCGCTTTTGCTTTAATCAACAAATACTCATTCGTAGAAAAGGGTTAACAGTCGAATAAATTTTGGTATTTTTAAGCATACTAGTAAAAAAATACCGGAGTTGAGCGGATTGAAACGATTTGAGCGAATTTTAATTAAACTAATTGTTATTCAATTCATTGCCCTAGTATGTGCACAGGTACTTATACAAAATACCACGGTTCAACCATATTTATCACGAGTTGTCCAGTATGAAGGTGTAAACAAAATAACAATTACTGAATGGCTAGAAACGTTTAGTCAATAACATGATGCAGGTGTCCTTTAAGCCTGCTTCATTTATTTGTTTTTCAATTTTGTCTAAGCAAAAAACTTGTGTAAAAACTACTTACCCTATATTTACAGATTCAATTCTTTAAGTTCTCATACCAAATAAGTTCTTTCACACCAGCAAAGGCGTAAAAGACTACTAGACTAAAAACCTATTTGGAGGAAATAATGGAGCAAAAAAAATTATCGGTGGCCATTGATGGACCAGCGGCTGCTGGAAAAAGTACAGTTGCTAAAATAATTGCAGAAGATTACTCATATATATACATAGATACTGGTGCCATGTACAGGGCTTTAACATTTAAAGCTCTACAAGAGGGGATCGATTTAAAAGACGAAAAAGCAGTAGCAGATATACTATCTAAAATGAAAATAGAATTATATCCTTCAAAAGAGGGACAACTTGTCATGATAAATGGTGAGAATGTATCAGATGTGATTCGAACAAATGAAGTAACGAATAATGTTTCCTTTGTTGCTATGCATTCATTAGTAAGAGAAGAAATGTTAAAACGCCAACGTCAATTAGCAATTGAAGGCGGAGTTGTTATGGACGGACGAGATATAGGTACACATGTGTTACCTAATGCTGAATTAAAAATATTTTTAAGAGCATCTGTTGAAGAGAGAGCAAAAAGACGCCATGAGGAAAATATGAAAAAAGGATTTTCTTCTAACTATGAACAACTAAAGCAAGAAATTGCAAATCGTGACAAGCTTGATTCCGAAAGAGAGGTTGCTCCTCTGAAGAAGGCAGAAGATGCGATTGAAATTGACACCACAGCTTTGTCTATCCAAGATGTTGTTAGAAAAATAGAAGATTATTTAGAAGAAAGGCTTTGATAACGTGTCATTATATCCATTTGCCCGGTCAGTTGTTGCTGGTATTTTAAAACCAACGTTTCGTATTAAAGTAGAAGGACTTGAGCATTTCCCCAAAGAGGGCGGGGTCTTATTGTGTACCAATCATATTAGTAATCTAGATCCACCGGTTGTTGGAGTTACAGCTCCAAGAAAAGTATTGTTCATGGCTAAAGCCGAACTTTTTCAAGTGCCGGTATTGAAACAACTACTGAACAATTTTGGTACATTCCCTGTTAAGCGTGGTGGAGGCGACCGCGAAGCGTTAAGAGCGGGATTAAAAGTTCTTAAAGAAGGAAATGTATTAGGATTATTCCCAGAAGGTACAAGAAGCAAAGATGGAAAACTCGGTAAGGGTATGCCTGGTGCCGGTTTCTTTGCGCTTCGTTCTACAGCTGCAGTTGTTCCTTGTGCTATAATAGGACCATATAAATCTTTTTCAACGCTAAGAGTTGTATACGGAAAGCCAATAAGTATGGAAGAATATCGTGAAAAAAAAATTAGTACAGAAGAAATGACATCTATTATTATGGAAGAAATAGGTAAACTTATCCAAAAATAATGTAAATCTTAATACTTCTTACTTGACAAAAAGTAGCATTTATTAGAAGTTTAAGTAGGACGTATTTTTCATTTTATTTTTGGGGGAATTTATGATTCTTTAATAAAATGAAAGCATACATATATTTTATCAAAAGTCGCACAGGTTTTGACAAGGAGGTAATTGAGATGGTAGAAGAACTAAACAGTGTTCAAGTGGAAACACCTGAAGTTGGTGATGTTGTAAAAGGAATCGTAACAAAGGTTGAAGAAAAACAGGTGATTGTCGAAATAGAAAATTGTAAGCATTCCGGTATCATTCCAATCAGCGAACTTTCTAGTCTTCATGTGGAAAAGGCTTCTGATGTAATAAATGAAAATGATGAACTAGAATTAAAAGTCTTAAAGGTGGAAGAAGAAGCGTTGGTGCTTTCAAAAAGAGCCGTTGATGCTGAAAAAGCATGGGATGCATTAGAACAAAAATTTGAATCTAAAGAAGTTTTTAATGCAGAAGTTAAAGATGTTGTAAAAGGCGGACTTGTTGTTGATTTAGGTGTAAGAGGCTTTATTCCTGCATCTTTAGTCGAAGCTCATTTTGTTGAGGACTTCTCTGATTATATGGGGAAAACTCTTTCTTTAATTGTTGTAGAATTAGATCGTGAAAAAAATCGTGTTATTCTCTCGCATCGTGCAGTAATTGAAAAAGAACAAAATGAAAAGAAATCAGAAATACTTGATTCTATAAATGTTGGTTCCACAATCGAAGGAACAGTTCAACGCCTAACAGATTTTGGTGCATTTGTTGATATTGGTGGAATTGATGGTTTAGTTCACATTTCACAATTATCACATAGTCATATTGACAAACCATCAGATGTAGTGGAAGAAGGACAAAAAGTAACCGTTAAAGTTCTTGGAATAGATCGTGATAATGAAAGAATTTCATTATCTATTAAAGAAACTCTACCTGGACCTTGGGCTAACGTTACTAATAATGTTAAACCTGGTGATGTTCTAGATGGTGTAGTTAAACGTTTAGTATCGTTTGGTGCATTTGTTGAAATTCAACCTGGTGTAGAAGGACTTGTTCATATTTCACAAATTTCAAACAAACATATTGGTACTCCACAAGAAGTTCTTGAAGAAAATCAAGAAGTGAAGGTAAAAGTACTAGATATAAATGAATCTGATAAACGTATTTCTCTAAGTATTCGTGAATTAGAAGAAACGACAAAAGCATCAAATGAAGATTTGACAAAGTATCAAGCAGCACAAGAAGAATCCTCTTCAGGTTTTCAATTAGGTGAAATGATTGGAGACCAATTAAAAAAATTAAAATAGAACGGTGATATGGTGAGTAAAAGAGCGCAAAGGAAAATAGAACATATTCAGCATGCATTATCTACTGGGCAGCAACGTTCCAATGGATTTGATGATGTTACCTTTGTTCACCAAAGCTTACCAAACCTGTCTGTTGATGATATTAATTTATCATCTAATGTTGGCGAACTTTCCTTGAGTTCGCCTCTTTTTATAAATGCAATGACAGGTGGTGGCGGTGAGGACACGGTTATCATTAACGAAGCACTGGCAAAAGCTGCTGCAGAAACAAAAATCGCTGTAGCAGTAGGTTCACAAATGTCTGCGATCAAGGACAGTAGTGAAAGACCTTCCTATGAGATTATGAGGAAAGTTAATCCAAAAGGTATCATACTAGCTAATTTAGGTAGTGAGGCTACAGTTGATCAAGCTAAAACAGCTATTGATATGATCGAAGCAAATGCTTTGCAAATTCATATAAATGTTGTTCAGGAACTAGTTATGCCAGAAGGTGATCGAGATTTCACAAATGCTATTAAAAGAATTGAGAACATTGTTAAGAACGTAAAAGTACCTGTTATTGTGAAAGAAGTTGGCTTTGGGATGAATCGTGAAGTAGCAACACACTTAGCAGAGATTGGCGTATCTGCAATAGATGTAGGCGGTTTTGGCGGGACAAACTTTTCTAAGATTGAAAATATGCGTCGTGAACAAGTTTTAAGTTATTTTAATTCTTGGGGTATTTCTACTGCAGCTTCAATTGCTGAGGTGAAACATGGACAGCATGATATGTCTATCATCGGGTCTGGAGGTATTCGACACTCTCTTGATGTGGCTAAAGCAATAGGCTTGGGTGCTTCTGCTGTTGGAGTAGCCGGTTATTTTCTGAAAATATTTATTGAAAAAGGATATGATGAGTTAGTTCAAGAAATAAAACAGATACATACAGATTTAACCTATATCATGACAGCCCTTGGAGTGAAAACAATTAAAGGGCTTCAGGAGGCTCCCCTTGTCATAAGTGGAAATACACATCATTGGCTAAATGAAAGGGGTATCGAAACATCATCCTATAGTAGAAGGTAAAAAGCTGGTCAATACTTGACCAGCTTTTTATTTTACTGCGTGCCCAGCAAGCCGTT